>CAYZND010000026.1:3786-17819 GCA_964479495.1 uncultured Mesoterricola sp. | reverse complement strand
GGATCATGGCGGTATCGTGATGACATGAGTATCCCCTGCGACTACCACCTGCACACGCGCTTTTCACCCGACAGTGCGGCTTCCATGGCGGAGATGTGCGAGGCCGCGATCCAGCGCGGCCTGCACGAGATCTGCTTCACCGAGCACGTGGACCTGTCCCCCTGGGAGGAGACCCGCGACTTCTTCAAGCCGGAGGCATACGTCGCGGAGGCGCGACGCTGCCAGGAAGTCTACGGAGACCGCCTCACGATCCACATCGGCATCGAGGCGGGGGAACCCCAGCTGGTGCGGGGGGAGCTGGGCGCGCTCCTGTCCGCGTGGCCCTTCGACTTCGTGCTGGGCTCGGCCCACTGGATCGACCGCGGCGGCGCCTACTTCTCCGAGGTCTACCGCGTCCACCCGGCGGACCATGTGGAGCGCGAGTACTTCCAGCGGGTGCTGGAGCTGGTGGAAGGCGGAGACTTCGACAGCCTGGGCCACCTGGACCTCGTGCGGCGCTACCGCCCGGAGGCGCTGGGCCCCTTCGAGCCCGCGGGCCACGAGGAGGTGATCCGGGAGATCCTGCGGACCATCGTGCGACGTGGCAAGGCCATCGAGATCAACACTTCTCCCCTTCGCAAGGGCCTCGGCGCCACCTGCCCGGACCTGACGGTGTTGCGCTGGTACCGGGAGCTGGGCGGTAAACAGGTCACCGTCGGCTCGGACTCGCATGGCCCCGACCAGGTGGGCACGGGTTTCGATGTGGCCCAGGAGATGCTCCGGATGGCCGGATTCTCGCGCGTGGCTCGTTTCCGCCGTCGTCAGCTGGAGTGGATTGATCTGGAGTGGTGAACATGACGTCTCCCATAGGTGTCCTCGCGTATTGCGACCACTTGGCCACCCTGCTGGGAGAGACGGTCACCGACGAGGGGACCTCGCCCATCGTCGTCGCAGTGGACTTGCTCTTCAGGCTGGCGATCCTTCGCCAGTGCGATAGCGTGGCGTTCCTGGCGCAACAGGATGGGAGCCTGGCGATCCGTTTGCGTTGCGATGGTGTCTGGAGCGCCCTGCCTGACCTGACCTGCGGGGGATCCATGATCTCCAGATTGTTCGTTCTTGGAGGCCTGGAGAAGGGAGAGGAGGCTCGCGGAAGAAGTCAACGATCCAGCGCGGTGGTGCAGGGGACGCGGATGATCTTCGAGACCGAACCGCTGGGTCACTGGAAGGAGAACCTCCGGATCCGCGTGCTGACCGGGATGTTCGCGTGCTCCGGCTGCCTGAGCGAGCATCCCAGCGGGCACATCCATGTGGTTCCATCCTGGGACCGCGAGTCCATGACGTTCTTGACTTCCTATCGGTGCGACCTTTGCTGGCAGGCTGCGCTTCGGGAAACCCGCCGGCAGATCGACGTGCCAGGAGAACTTGCCTGGGAGAAGCTCTGCGACTTCCTTGCTCGACATGGCTGCGCCGAGGAGGTGATCTCGACTCTGCCGGCCCCGTTAGCTTCGTCCATGCGAGGAATCGAACAGGTCCTTGACGGGATTGCATCGGAGCGGTTGGTGATCGATCCCCGCTGATCCTGTCATTCGTATCCTTGATCACCCTTGACAGGCCCAGAGGCGCTGGGCCCTTCGAGCCCGAGGACCACGAGGAGGTGATCCGGGAGATCCTGCGGACCATCGTGCGACGTGGCAAGGCCATCGAGATCAACACCTCGCCCCTGCGGAAGGGGCTCAACGCCACCTGCCCGGACCTGACGGTGCTGCGATGGTACAAGGAACGGGGCGGCGAGCAGGTGACGGTGGGTTCCGATTCCCATGGCAGAGACCAGGTGGGCACGGGCTTTGATGTGGCGCTGGGGATGCTGCGCACCGCTGGCTTTGTCTGCGTCACCCGGTTCTGCCTTCGGATACCGGAAAGAGTGGTGTTGAGCTGAACGGCGGGAGTCCAGGACGACGTGGTTGAGCGCCTGTCGCCGACTTGACACCTTTTGTTTTCAGGGGTGTTTCAGCCTCTGAATACGCTCAAGGTTCCCAACCCGCTACAGGAGCGTAACGTCATGAACGTCCATCACCTGCCTCGCCTGCTTGCCGCACTAAGCCTCCTTTCCATGGCCCGCCTGGAGGCCGCGACCGAGATCCAGTGGTGGCATGCGATGACGGGACCGCTGAACGAAAAGGTGAACGAGCTGGCCACCAAGTTCAACGCGAGCCAGTCCGAGTACAAAGTGGTGCCTGTCTTCAAGGGCAACTACGACGAGACACTGGCCGCCGGGATCGCGGCGTTCCGCGCCAAGGAAGCGCCGGCGATCCTCCAGGTGTTCGAGGTGGGCACCGCCACGATGATGAACGCCACGGGGGCCATTCGCCCGGTGGCCACGATCATGAAGGAAGCTGGGGAGACGTTCGACCCGAAGAGCTACATCCCCGCGGTGGCGGGCTACTACACCTCCTCCAAGGGCGAGATGCTCTCCTTCCCCTTCAACAGCTCCACGACGGTCTTCTACTACAACAAGGATGCCTTCCGTCAGGCCGGCCTCGACGAGAGCAAGCCGCCCAAGACCTGGCCGGAGCTCTTCAAGGCCGCGCAGAAGCTGAAGGAGAGCGGGCACAAGGCCGCCTTCACCACGGACTGGCAGTCCTGGGTGCAGCTGGAGAGCTTCTCCGCCTGGCACAACACCCTCTTCGCGACCAAGGACAACGGCTTCGGCGGCACGGATGCCCGGCTGGCCTTCAACAGCCCCACGCATGTCCAGCACATCGCCAATCTCCAGAAGATGGTGCAGGAGGGCACCTTCAGCTACGGCGGCCGCAAGAGCGAGTCCCAGGCCAAGTTCTACACCGGGGAGTGCGCCATGTTCATGGGGTCCTCTGCCTCTCTCGCCGCCATCCGCAAGAACGCGAAGTTCAGCTTCGGTGTTTCCACGCTGCCGTACTACCCCGAGGTGAAAGGCGCGCCGCAGAACACGATCATCGGCGGGGCCTCCCTCTGGGTCATGAACGGCCGTCCCGCCGCCGAGTACAAGGGCGTGGCGAAGTTCTTCACCTTCCTCTCCGCTCCTGAGATCCAGGCGGACTGGCACCAGGCGACGGGCTACCTGCCCATCACCATGGCCGCCTACGAGCTCACCCGGAAATCCGGCTTCTATGAGAAGTTCCCAGGAGCCGACGTTTCCGTGCAGCAGATGGTGGTGAAGACCACCTCCAAGTCCCGCGGGGTCCGCCTGGGCAGCCTGCCCCAGATCCGCACCGTCGTGGACGAGGAGCTGGAGGCCGTGTGGGCCGGCAAGAAGAGCGCAAAGGAGGCTCTGGACACGGCCGTGGTCCGTGGCAACGAGCTGCTGGAGCGCTTCCAGAAGACCGCTGTCAACTGACCGGAGCCCCATGGAAAAGCGTGTGGTGTTCCGGGAGCGCTGGCTGCCCGCCCTGCTGCTCCTGCCCCAGATCTCCATCACGATCGTCTTCTTCTTCTATCCCGCCGGGGAGGCGCTCTACCAGGCCCTCTACCGGCAGGATGCCTTTGGCCTCTCCGTCGTCTACGTCGGCCTGGACAACTTCCGGGACTTGTTCGGGGATCCAGCCTACCTTGCCTCCTTCCGGACCACCGCTCTCTTCTCTGCGGGGGTCACGGCTCTCGGGCTCTCGTCAGCCCTGGTGCTGGCTTGGTTCGCCGACCGGGTCCTGAGGGGAGCCACCTTGGTGAAGACCCTCATCGTCTGGCCTTACGCCATCGCCCCTGCGATCGCGGGGGTGCTGTGGATGTTCCTGTTCAATCCGAGCCTGGGCCTGGTCGCGCACTGGCTGAGGGCCCTGGGGCTGAAGTGGGACTACCTCCTGAACGGCGCACAGGCCCTGGCCCTGGTCATGGTGATCGCCGCCTGGAAGCAGGTCAGCTACAACTTCCTGTTCTTCCTCGCGGGGCTCCAGAGCATTCCGAAATCCCTGCTCGAGGCGGCAGCCATCGATGGAGCCGGTCCCTGGAAGCGGTTCCGGACCATCGTCTTCCCGCTGCTGACACCCACCACCTTTTTCCTGCTGGTGGTGAACCTCATCTACGCCTTCTTCGACACCTTCGCCATCGTGGACGCCGTGACCCAGGGAGGTCCCACCAAGTCCACGGAAATCCTTGTCTACAAGGTGTTCCGTGACGGATTCAAGGGCCTGGACCTCGGCGGCTCTGCCGCGCAGTCGGTGATCCTGATGGCAGTCGTTGTGCTGCTGACGGTCGTCCAGTTCCGCCACGTCGAACGCCGCGTGTCCTACTGAGCCCCATGGTCGAACGAAACCGCCTCCTCGATGTCCTCACCTGGGTGGTGCTCGCCGCAGGCATCCTCGTCATCGCCTTCCCGGTCTACGTGACCTTCGTGGCTTCCACGCTCACTCCGCAGGAGGTGCTCCAGTCTCCCATGCCCCTCGTCCCCGGTCCGCACTTGGTCGGGAACTACCGCCAGGCCCTGCTCCACGGCGCAGGGGAGACTTCGGTGCCTGTGGCGCGCATGCTCTTCAACAGCCTTGTGATGGCCCTGGGCGTGGCTGGAGGCAAAATCCTGGTCTCCATCCTGTCCGCCTTCGCCATCGTCTACTTCCGCTTCCCGTTCCGGAAGGCGGCCTTCTGGATGATCTTCGTCACCCTCATGCTGCCGGTGGAAGTGCGGATCATGCCTACCTACAAAGTGGTCTCCGATCTCCGGTTGATCAACACCCATGCCGGCATGATCCTGCCCATCATCGCGTCAGCCACGGCCACCTTCCTCTTCCGGCAGTTCTTCCTGACTGTCCCGGAGGAGCTGGCGGAGGCTTCCCGGGTGGACGGCGCGAGCCCCATGCAGTTCTTCCGGCACACCCTGCTGCCCCTGTCGGCCACCACCATCGCCGCGCTATTCGTGATCCAGTTCATCTACGGATGGAACCAGTACCTCTGGCCTCTGCTTGTCACCACGGACCGAGCCATGGCGCCGATCGTCGTGGGTGTGACCCAGATGATCTCCCGCTCGGGCGATGCCGCGACCAGCTGGAACCTGGTGATGGCCACCGTGATGCTGGCGATGATCCCTCCGGCCTTGATCGTGGTGGTCATGCAGCGCTGGTTCGTCAAGGGCCTGATCGAAACGGAAAAGTAGGAAGCGACTCCCATGGCCAAAATCTCCCTTCGCAATCTCCGGAAGTCCTACGGCTCGATCGAGGTTCTCCATGGCGTCGACATGGAGATCGAGGACGGCGAGTTCGTGGTCATTGTCGGACCTTCGGGCTGCGGCAAGTCCACGCTGCTCCGGTTGGTAGCGGGGCTCGAGGCGGTGACTGGCGGTGAGGTCCTGATCGGGGAACGTGTCGTGAACGAATTGGAACCCGCCCAGCGTGACATCGCGATGGTGTTCCAGAACTATGCCCTCTATCCGCACATGACCGTGCGGGAGAACCTGAGCTACGGACTGAGGATCCGTGGGACGAAGCGCGAGGACGTGAAGGCCCGGGTGGAGACGGTCGCCGCGAGCCTCGGCATCTCCGAGTTCCTCGACCGGAAGCCCCGGCAGCTCTCCGGCGGCCAGCGGCAGCGGGTGGCCATGGGGCGGGCCATCGTGCGGGAGCCCGCCGTCTTCCTCTTTGACGAGCCTCTGTCCAACCTGGATGCGAAGCTGCGGGTGCAGATGCGGCTCGAGCTGGAGCTCCTCCACCAGCGTCTGGAGACGACGTGCCTCTATGTCACGCACGACCAGGTCGAGGCCATGACGCTGGCGGACCGCATGATGGTGCTCAACGATGGGCGCATCGAGCAGATTGGATCACCTGCGGAGGTCTACGCCCAGCCGGCCAGCCTCTTCGTGGCGGGGTTCATCGGCGCGCCGCCCATGAACCTGATCCCTGCGGCCACGGCTTCGGACGGGAGCGTGCAGGCCGGACTTCCGGGCGAGAGCGGAGGTCCGCTGTGGCTCCCGAAGCTAGGGTGCCCGCTTCCCCTTCAGTTCGTCCTGGGCATCCGGCCGGAGCACCTGCAGGTCTGCTCAGAGAGCGAGGGCCTGTTCGTGCTGACCGTCAACGTGGTCGAGAACCTGGGCGCGGACTCCTTCGCCTACGGTTCCCTCGGTGGCCAGAAGGTGGTCCTGCGTCTCCCTGAGGGTCACACCGTCGATGTGGGAGGCCATGTGGCCGTCCGGGCCGCGGCGAATCACCTCCACATCTTCGATGCGGAGAGCGGGCGCCGCATGGAGCTGGCTCTCCCGGAGGACCAAGGTAAGGCATCCTGGGCGAAGGGACCGCAGGGGCCGGGTGCGCGAGTGAACCACGCCAAAGCCCACTTGCACCTGGGAGCTTGACAGGTCCTCGAGTGTCGCCGATGATGGGGCTCTCTGAGATCTTTGTCAGTTCCATAGTGAGCTATCCAGAAAGGTGGAGGGACGGGCCCTGTGAAACCTTGGCAACCTGCCGTTGTAGGCGTGGTGCCAATTCCTGCTGGTGCGAAAGCACCGGAAAGATACCGAGCTGTTGAAACTGACACGCAAAGGGGCCCACATCGTGGGCCCCTTTCTTTTCTGAGCTTGCATGGACGGCGAAGACCTCTCTTTCCCCAAAGGAGGTCACCATGACCGGCACCACCCGAGACTACCGCTTCGAGACGTTGACCCTGCACGCGGGGCACACGCCCGACAAGGACACCCGCAGCCGCGCGGTGCCCATCTACCAGACGAGCAGCTACGTGTTCGACTCCGCGGAGCACGGCGCGCGGCTCTTCAACCTCGAGGAGCCCGGCAACATCTACACGCGCATCATGAACCCCACCCAGGCCGTGCTGGAGGAGCGCGTCGCCAAGCTGGAGGGCGGCGTGGGCGCCCTGGCGCTGGCTTCGGGGCAGGCGGCCATCACGGTGGCCATCACGACGATCCTGCAGGGCGGCGACCACATCGTGGCCGGCGACAACCTCTACGGCGGCACCTTCAACCTCTTCAAGAACACCCTCCCCCGCCTGGGCATCCGCACCACCTTCGTGGACAGCCGCAACCCCGAGGCCTTCAAGGCCGCCATCACGCCCCAGACTCGGGCCATCTATGCGGAAGCCATCGGCAATCCGAAGCTGGACATCCCCGACTTCGAGACCTTGGGCAGGATCGCGGAAGAAGCCGGCGTCCCCCTCATCGTGGACAGTACCCTGGCCTCCCCGTATCTTCTCCAGCCCCTCAAGCACGGCGCCCACATCGTGGTTCACAGCCTCACGAAGTTCATCGGCGGCCATGGCACCTCCATCGGCGGCATCGTGGTGGACGGCGGACGTTTCAACTGGGCCAACGGGAAGTTCCCCGAGTTCACGGAGCCCAACCCCAGCTACCACGGTGCGAAGCTCGTGGAAGTGGCGGGACCGGCGGCCTTCGTGGCCAAGGCGCGCCTGGAGATCCTGCGGGACCTGGGCCCGGCCATCTCGCCCTTCAACGCCTTCCTGCTGATCCAGGGCCTGGAGACCCTGCACCTGCGCATCGAACGGCATGGCCAGAACGCCCTGGCCCTGGCCCAGTGGCTGGAGCAGCACCCGAAGGTAGCCTGGGTGAACTACCCCGGCCTGCCCACGCACCCGAGTCACGCCACGGCCAAGAGCTACTTCCGGCCCGGCGCGGGCTTCGGGGGCATCCTCACCTTCGGCGTGAAGGGCGGGCTGGAGGCGGGCAAGGCCGTCATCAACAAGGTGGAGCTCTTCTCCCGCCTGGCCAACGTGGGGGATGCCAAGAGCCTCATCATCCACCCGGCCAGCACCACCCACCAGCAGCTCACGCCCGAGGAGCGGAAGATCACCGGCGTCACCGACGACCTGATCCGCCTTTCGGTGGGCCTCGAGCACATCGAGGACCTGAAGGCCGACCTGGATCAGGCTCTGGCGTAGCACTCACATCCATCCGACACCGAGGAAGGCCCGGTACAGCCGGGGAGGGAGGCGTTGCATGTCCATCAAGGTGCTGAAATTCGGAGGCACGAGCGTCGGTTCGCCCGGGGCCCTGCGCCTGGCGGCCTCCATCATCCGCAAGGAGCTGCCGCGAGGCGGCGTGGTGGTGGTCTCGGCGCTGTCGGGCACCACGGACCACATCCTGAAGGCCGTGTCCCTGGCGGGGAAGGGGGGCACGAACGGGGCGCTGGAGGTCCTCGGCGCCATCGAAGTGCGGCACCGGACCGCCGCCGACGCGCTTGGGCTTTCCCGGGGTGTGGAGGAGGCCTGGGCGCCACTCTTCGACCGCCTCCAGAGCCTGCTGGAAGGCATGGGACTCCTATGGGAGACCTCGCCCAAGGCCAAGGATGCGGCCCTGGCCATCGGCGAGAGCCTCTCGGCGAACCTCGTGACGGCGCTGCTGCAGGCGGAAGGTCTTCCCGCCCGGCTGAAGGATGCGCGCGAGGTGATGCGCACGGACGCCCGGCACGGGCGGGCCCGGCCTCGACCCGACCTGATCCGTGCGGCCTGCGTGGACTGGAAGCCCCTCCTCGCCCAGGGCGCATGCCTCGTCACCCAGGGCTTCATCGGCGCTTGTCCCGATGGCTCCACCACCACGCTGGGGCGCGGCGGATCGGACACCTCCGCCACCCTGATCGGTGAAGCTCTGGATGCCGAGGAAGTCCAGATCTGGACCGATGTGGACGGCGTGCTCACGGCGGATCCGAGCCTGGTGCCGGGCGCTCGGCCCATCCCCGTCATGAGCCTGCGGGAAGCGGCGGCACTCTCCGCCTTCGGCGCCAAGGTGCTCCATGCGGACTCCCTCGCCCCGGTGGAGCGGGGAGGCTTCCGGCTCGTGGTGGCGAACACCCACCGCCCCGAGGCCAGCCGCACGGAGATCCTCACGGAGGTGGCAGGTCGGAACGGCGCCCTGATCACCTCCGTGGCCTACAAGGAAGGCCTCGTGGGCATCCACTTCCCCCCTGCCCGGGACCTGGACGCGGTGTTCCAGGCGGCTTCCGACCTGCAGGACGCCGGCGCGGTGCGCTACGGGCTCCTCTGCACGCCCGAAGGCAGCCTGCTGGCGGTGCGGCCCGAGCATCCGGATGCCGAGGACCTGATCGCGCGCCTCCAGGCTTCCGGCCTGCGCGTGGACACGGGGCTCTCCAGCGTGGCCCTCGTGGGCGAAGGGCTGCGCCGGGAGCCCGGCAAGGCCCTGGCCCTGCTTTCCTCTCTGGAAACGGAAGCCCTGGGCGGCATCCTCGCCGGCGGGGCGGGCATCTCCGTGGCGTTCCTGGTGCCCGACGAGCGGCTGCGGGACCTGATCCCTCACCTGCACCGGCTCTTCATCGAAACGAAAGGATAGGTGGACCATGCACCTCGGACTGGAAGGCAAGCGCATCCTCGTGACCGGCGGCAGCCGGGGCATCGGCGAGGCCACGGTAAGGCTCCTGGCGCGAATGGGGGCCCGGGTGGCCTTCACGTACCAGGCCCAGAAGGACGCCGCGGAGATCCTGGTGAAGGAGCTGAAGGCGGAAGGGCGGGAGGTCCTGGCGATCCGGGCGGACCAGCGCAGCCGTGCGGAGGCGCGGAACGCCATCAAGGCCGTGGAGGCCCTCTGGGGCGGCCTTGACGGCTTCGTGGGCAACGCGGGTGTGTGGCTCCCCACCCCGGCGGAACTGCAGGACGAGGACAACCTGCAGCTCGTGCTGGAGACCAACGTGACGGGCCTGTTCCGCTGGCACGCGGAGGTGATCCCGGCCCTGAAGCGCGCCGGTGGCGGCGCCATCGTGCTGGTCAGCTCCACCGCCGGGCAGCGGGGCGAGGCAGGCTACGGCGCCTATGCCGCCAGCAAGGGCGCGGTCATCTCCCTCACCAAGTCCCTCTCCACCGAGCTGGGGGCCTGCGGCATCCGCGTGAACTGCGTGGCGCCGGGCTGGGTGGACACGGACCTCTCCGCTCCCGCCCTCCGAGGCGATCCCGAGGAGCGCAAGCGCATCGAAGCCATCTTTCCCCTGGGCCGCATCCCAGCGGCGGAGGACCTCGCAGGGCCCATCGCCTTCATGCTCTCCGACTGGGCAGGCGCCACCCACGGGGAGATCCTCAACGTGAACGGCGGAACGGTGCTCTGCGGCTGATGCCTTCGGGTTGCGTGAAGAACGCGCGCAGGTCGTCCGACAGGCTTGACCGCCGGCTGCCTTCCTCCCCTTGCCGGCGGTGGTGCGCCTTGACCTGGCTGACGAAGGCCTCCAGTGCCATCCGCCGGGAGGGATCGTCACTGCCGGCATAGACGGCCGTGAGGATCGGCACGTTGTCGAAGTCCCGGCGGATGCGCTCGTTCACCGCGGCGGCGGCGTTGCCGACCATGCAGCCGAAGCAGATGGCGTTGGCGATGCCGTTCACGCCGCTGCGGGCGAAGTCCACGGTCTTGGCCACTTGCAGGAAGAGCAGCGCGTGGGCCTCGTTGGGCATGTAGGGGGCCGCGAGCCGCTTCAGCTCCAGGTACCCGGGTTCCTCCCGGCGCGCCACCCGGGAGCCCACCACGGTGCGGACGCGCCAGAGGCGGATGGCCCGCAGCAGGGCGATGGAGCCGTTGGCCAACAGGTTGGGCAGGGCCAGGGAGGACAGGCTGAGGTAGAGGTTCCGTGAGATCCCGAAGTCGAGGAGGTCGATCTGGAAAGGCGAGGGCCAGACCTCCAGCCCCTGCGCCTCCAGCCAGCGGACCAGCTCCTGGTTGGCCACTGGGTTCACTCGGGTGTACACATCCCCCACGAGGCCGACCACGGGCCGGTTCCGTTCAGGCGTCATGGGGATGTCCGCAAGGTCGCGCAACGAGGCATCCAGCGCTTCCAGAACCTCGCCCTGCGCGATGGCGCCTTCGATGCGCTCCAGGTTCCGCCGGTGGACGTCGTCGGTGATGCCCGGCTCGAGCTCGTAGGGCCGGATCTGGCAGACGGCCTTCACCAGGAGCTCGACGGCCAGAAGGCCCGTGTAGAAGCGCTCGATGGCCTTGAGGCCGGCCCATTCCACCAGTTCCTTCCCCCTGGGTGCACTCACCTGCACATGCTCGATGCCCAGCTCCCGGAGCAGGGCCTGCATGCCCCGGCCGTACTCGTGGAGGAGGCATGGAACGGAGGTGCCCGGGAAGAAGAAGACGGAGGCCGACCGGTCCTCGCGGGCGGCCACCTGGAGGAGGTCCCCCAGGATCATGGAATAGGCATGACACTCCTTGCCCAGCGCATACTTCTCGCCCAGGGTCCGGACCTCCGGCGCAGGCAGCGGCAGGACGTGTGGGGCGTGCCCCAGGTGCCGGAGGAGCCCGCTGTAGGCATAGGCATGGTCGGCGAAGTAGGGGATCCAGACGGTGGAGGGGGTGGAGGGAAGGAAGGCTCGATCGGTCGTTCCGGCCGGTTCCATACGGATCTGAGCGTGGGAGGTGCCTTCCAGCTGGTCGAGGAAGGCCTCGATCCGCGTGACCAGGCCGGCTTCCCCCCGGTGTTCATCCAGTTCCAGGATCAGGTGGGGCCTTCCTTTGAGCTGCTCGTTGATCTGCTGCAGGGCGAAGGCGTCCGGTCCGCAGCCGTAGCTGGTGAGGATGACTGGGTGCATCCGTCCGGAACGGGCCAGGGCGGAGGACAGGCGATGCATGTCGTACGGGTAGTACCACGGCAAGGCGGAATCCGCCGCGCCGTTCCGGATCTCCTCCGGCAGGAAGTCCATGGGGAGGGCCAGGACCTCGAGCCGCGCCAGACGTGCGAAGAGGCCCAGGTTCAGGAAGCTGTCGAAGAGGCTGTAGGGCCGTCCAAGGATCCCGAAGGCGTGTCGGTAGGCACCTGTCTCCAGGAGCTCTGCCGCCCGCCTCCGGAAGGTCTCGAGGAAATCCGCCTGCGTCTGCATGGCCATGCGGTACGCATGGCGCACGTGATCGGGGGTGGCGGAAAGCAGGTCCAGATAAGGCTCAAAGGCTGCGGCGAAGGCCTCTTCGTCTCCGAATGAAACCACCGGCGTGAGGCAGCGGCTCCGGTCGGGTATGTCGAGCATGAAGGGGGCGGCCATCGTGTACGGGCATGCATAGGCGTGGGAAGGTTCCTCCCCGGGCAGCAGGACGACGGAGGGCACGAACACCACGTCGACGTCCTCGGCCAACAGGGCGTGGACATGGCCTGCGATGAGCTTGACCGGCAGGCAGACGCCCACGGCCAGATGCCGAAGGCCAAGGGCCAGCGTCTCCTGTGCGGAGGCCTTGGAGAGCACAGGCTGATGCCCCAGTTCTTTCCAGAAGGTCCCCCAGAAGGGCAGCTGGCCCATCACGCTAGAGGCTCGGGGCACCCCGATCCGGAGACCGGCCCCCGAGCCGAAGAACGCCCCGCAACTATCCTGGTACTCCGCCGCGAGATTGGGAACGCCGTGCGCATGAGACCTCTCGCCGCTCGTGTACCGCTCGCAGGTGTCACCGAAAAACGTCCTGCTATCCCCCACCTCGATGACGTTCACCTCGCACCGGTTCGAGCAGTGCTGGCACTCGAAGGAACTCAGGCGCGGCACAGCGGTTCCCCGGAAGCCCTTGAACACCGTGGGGCCCGCGCCGTTGGCCCGGGCGGCCAGGGCGGCTCCGATGGCCCCGGAGATGCGATTATAGGGATGGACGTGGACCGGCTGTCCAAGGACGTGCTCGAAGGCGGCGACCACGGCCTCGTTGGACGCCACACCGCCCTGGAAGAGGATGCGCTGGCCCAGTGGCCGGGTACCGACCACCTTGTCGAGGTAGTTCTTCACGATGGCATAGGCCAGGCCCGCGCAGACGTCCTCCACGGTTTCGCCGCGAGCCAGGGCGTTCACCACCTCCGTCTCCATGAAGACGGTGCAGCGCGACCCCAGGTCCAGCGGCGAGGTCGAGGCCAGCGCCCGGGAGGCGAAGTCCCCGCAGACCTCGATGCCCAGCTCCCTGGACCGCTCCTCCAGGAAGGAACCCGTGCCCGCGGCGCAGACCTTGTTCATGGCGAAGTCCGTCATGGCGCCGCCTCGGGCCACGATGAACTTGGAGTCCTGGCCTCCGATCTCGAAGATCGTGTCCACGTCGGGAACGAAGTGCCTGGCGCCCAGGAGCTGGCAGGTGATCTCGTTCTTCACCACATCGGCGCCGGCAAGCCGCTCGGCGAGATACCGCCCGCTCCCCGTGACGCCGCAGGCGAGCACCTGCAGTCGGCCTTTGAAGCGCTCGTCCAGCTGGGCCAAGCCCTGGAGCAGGACATCGGACGGGCGCCCCTGGGTAGGCAGGTAGACGGAGGCGATCACCTCGCCTGTGGCGTCGAGCACGACCAGGTCGGTGCTGACCGAGCCCACGTCGATGCCCAGATAGCCCACGGCGGGGTCGGATCCGCCACCGACCGGTTCCGCATTCAGCGGGCGGCTGGTCGAGGGTCGAAGGGGGGCGAACGACAGTGGACGGGATCGTGCGTCGTGAGTGAGCGCTTCGAGCAGGCCTTGAATCTCGGGCAGGTCCCGGGCCGGGCGTGTGTCCGCGGAGGCCGCGGCGCCGAGGGCGCCTTCCAGGCCCGGGTAGTCGGAGACCCGCACCTGCTCAGGCGCTGTCGCCCCAAGCAGCTCGCGAAAGGCGCGCAGGATGCCCAGGTTATGGGCACAGCCTCCGGCGAGGACCACCGGGAAGGCCACCTCCCGTCCCTTCAGCAGGGCGGACAGGTAGTTCCGGACGATGGCCGCGCACAGGCCGTAGGCGATCTCCGGCAGCGGTGTTCCCTTCTGCTGCAGGTGGATCATGTCAGTGGTGGCGAACACGGAGCAGCGACCGGCGATGGTGGCCGCCCGCCGGGCCTCCAAGGCGAGGCCCGAAAGGTCCGTGGCGGAGAGTCCGAGGCGACGGGCCTGCTGTTCCAGGAAGGAGCCCGTTCCGGCGGCGCAGGCCTCGTTGATGGCGAAGTCCCGCAGCTCACCGGATGCGTCCAGCTCGAGGTACTTCGCCGTTTGACCTCCGACTTCGATGACGCTCCGGGCGTCCGGGTGGAGGCACCGGACGCCGGCCGCCACGGCGAGGATGCCATTGAGGTGAGTCGCACCTGGAAGTCTGGATTCTCCCCCCGTGATGCCAAGGTGGAAGGTTAGGCCCGGGCACAGGCCGCCGACCTCATCCAGGA
>CAYZND010000026.1:269-3776 GCA_964479495.1 uncultured Mesoterricola sp. | reverse complement strand
ACATGGCCAAACTCACCGATGACAACAACATCCAGAGCCACCGCTTTCACGAAGACGGAGCCCAGATCGAACCCGAGGGACCACATTCCGTTGCTCAGCTTTCTGATGACTGACCTCACGGAGAGCGGTAAAAACCGGCCCCGGCATCCACCTGAATCAATGTGGGTCGCTCCAGGACCTTGCACAAGCCGGATCGCAACAATAACCCGGCCGTTGACCCTTGATGGCGGTGCTCCGGCCCTCCGACAATGGACGTGATGAGCGCGGACGCGATCAAGGAAGTGAAGACCATCACGGACCTTTCACGGGCCTTCCGGACCCACGTCCACGACGAACTCTCCCTGGCCTACGTGTGGCAGGGCTCCTCCCTCGCCCGGATCGATGGCCGCGAGGTGGCCATCACCGGCGAGTGCCTGGTGGTGATCCCTCCGGGCGTGGCCCATGCCTGCAATCCCGTTCCGGAAACCGGCTGGGCCTACACCCTCACGCTCCTGGCCCCACAGCGGGATGTCCCATGGAACGACGCGCTCTTCGCCGCGCCGTACCGGATCCTGGGGGCCACGAATCGCTTCCGGGATGCCTTCCAGGGGCTGCGTGACCGCGTGAATACCGGAGGCGCCTGGGTCCAGGAGCTCAGGGCTGCCGTGGACGAGGCCTTGCAGGAAGAGGAGGGCGGCCATTCAATAACAGGAGCTGCGATCAGCACCCGCGCCCTGCGCCGGGTGATGGACCACCTGCGGGCCCGCCTGGATGTCCCCCTGAGCCTGGAAGAGCTGTGCGCAGTCGCGGGCCTGAGCAAGTACCACCTCGTCCGCGCCTTCCGTCAGGCCTACGGCCTCACGCCCCACGCCTACCACCTGAACCTGCGGGTGAACCACGCCAAGACACGTCTGGCTGGAGGTGAGACGCTGGCGCGCGTGGCCCTGGACTGCGGCTTCTGCGACCAGGGCCACTTCACGCGGGTCTTTGCCCGCTGCGTGGGCATGACGCCCGCCCAGTACCGGAAGGCCACCGCAATTCCGTCCAAGACCGGGGCGATGCCTCGTTCCTAGGATGGGTCCCGGAGGACCGGGCCATGAAGATCGTGATCGTGCTGGACAGGGACCTGCCCCTGGGGCTGATGACCAATGCGGCGGCCGTGCTCGCCTTCAGCGCCGCACGGTTCCTGCCAGGCGGAGTGGGGCATGACCTGGAGGATGCGGACGGGGACCTCCACCCCGGGATCACGAACCTGCCCATTCCCATCCTGGCCTGCCCAGGCGAGGGCCTAGGCGAGTTGCGCCGGAAGGCACGGACCATGGACCGCGTGGGCTGCATCGACTTCTCCCGGACCGCCCAGCGGGCCAAGCGGTACGACGAATACGAGGCGGCCTTGAGGGCCACCAAGGAAGAAGATCTCACCTATCTGGGGCTGTGCCTCCACGGCGAGCCCGCCTCGGTGAAGCGCCTCACTGGCCATTTGGCGCTCGTGAAGTGAAGATGGGGCATGGCCCGTCCTGCCCAGCCCTCCGATCTCCTGCGTCTCCACCTGGCTGTGGCGGGCTTCGGGTTCGCGGGCATCTTCGGCAAGCTCCTGGCGCTCTCTCCGGTGGCCATCGTGGCGGGACGAACGGGATTCGCCGCCCTCAGCCTGGGGGTGCTTCTCTTGGTGCGCCCTTCGCTGCGCGGGATCGCCGTGCCTGGAAGCTGGCGATTCCTCTGTCAGCCGGGGGTTCTGCTCGCGGCCCACTGGTGGTTGTTCTTCCAGTCCGTCCAGGTCTCCACCGTGGGCATCGCGCTGGTGAGTTTCTCGGCGTTTCCTGTCCTCGTGATCCTGTGGGAAGCGCTGGAGGTCCGGCGGCCCCCGGCGGCGCGCGATCTGGTTGCCGCAGCTCTGGCACTCCTGGGCGTAGCCGTCATCGTCCCGCGGCTGGCGTGGGTTGACGCATCTCTGCGCGGCGCCCTGTGGGGCTTCGCTTCGGGAGTCTGTTTCGCCGCCATCGTCGTCTGGAATCGTCGCCATGTGGCCGCCTTCTCGCCGTGGCGTCTCGCCCTGGTGCAGAACGCCGTCGCCGCCCTCCTGCTGCTGCCCATGGCCATCTGGCAAGGGGCGAATCCTACCCCGGGTGAATGGCTTCTGCTCGCCTGCCTCGGCGTGGTGTTCACGGCGGGCACCCACGGGCTCTTCATCCGGAGCCTGCGCACGGTCCCGGCCCATCTCGCCAGTCTGGTCTGCACCCTGGAACCGGCTTACGGCATCGTGGCCGGTATCTTCGTGCTGAAGGAGGTGCCCGCGCTTCGCACGGTGATCGGAGCCGTCCTGGTCGTCGCCGCGGTGGCGCTGGCGATGCATCCGAGCCCCCAGGGGAGGGCGTCTGGCTAGTCGAGGCGCCGCAGGCCCGCGTCCCGGGCTTCCCGCAGCGCCGACTGGTACTCCTCCCGGTACAGGGAACGGGCGAGAAGCGGCTCCTTCCAGGCCTTTCCGCAGGGATGGTACTGGTCCATCACGTTGACGTAGGTGTCCCTGGAGAGTGTCCTGGCGAGGAAGCGGAAGATGTCCGCGGACCCCGCGATACCGCCGGGCATGACGAGATGCCGCACCAGGAGCCCGCGGACGGCCAACCCATGAGCATCGATCTCCAGGTCGCCCACCTGTCGGTGCATCTCGCGCAGGGCCTCCGAGGTCCGCTCCCGATAGTCCGGAACGCCGCAGAGCCGCTGGGCCCAGGCGTTATCCCAGAACTTGAAGTCGGGCATGTAGATGTCGATGACGCCCTCGAGTAGGCGCAGGGTCTCGACGCGTTCGTAGCCCCCGCAGTTGTAGACGAGGGGCAGGCTCAGGCCGAGGCCCGACGCGATCACCAGCGCCTCGAGGATCTGCGGGACCAGATGGGTGGGCGTGACGAGGTTGAGGTTGTGGCAGCCCCGGTCCTGCAGGGCGAGCATCGTGCGGGCCAGCTCTTCCGGACCGGTGTCGCGGCCCTCGCGAGCATGGCTCAGCTCGTCGTTCTGGCAGAAGAGGCAGCCGAGGTTGCAGCCGCTGAAGAAGATCGTGCCCGAGCCGTGCACACCCACCAGGGGGCGCTCCTCGCCGAAGTGGGGGGCCGCGCTGGCCACCCGCGCCTGTCGCCCGAGGCCGCAGAACCCGAGGCTCCCAGAAAGGCGGTCGGCCGCGCACTGACGTGGGCAGAGGCGGCAAGGCGACAGCAGGGCATGCGCCGCCTCGGCCCGTTCCTTCAGCCGGCCCGAGCGGTACAGGGAGAGGTAGGAGGCTTCACCCATGGCGCAAGGGTACGGCCACGGGTCGGCTATGCCAGGTTGGGATCCTTGAGCCAGGTCTCGATCCAGCCTCGCATGCGGCGAACGTGCGGCCCTTCCCAGAAGACCCGGTCGCATCGCGCGCAGCGCCAGAAGGTGTGATAGAGGTCCCGCGTGCTCGGCAGCAGGCGGTGCGCAATGTCCGCCTTGGCCACGGTCTGCAGGGGCTCGCCACAGGTCAGGCAGCGGGAGAAGGGCGCGTAGAGCTCC
>CAYZND010000026.1:0-259 GCA_964479495.1 uncultured Mesoterricola sp. | reverse complement strand
GCTGAGCCATGGGGTCCGTGGCTCGCACGAATCCTCCGTGGACCACCTCATTGCGCATGAGCAGGCCTCTGTCCCGCGTAAGAAGGACGCGGTCCTTGGTGGAGGAGACGCGGGCCAGCTCAGGGTCGGGAAAGTCCGGGCGGTGGAGCGCATCCAGGCCCATCAGGCGCAGGTAGACGGCCAGCTTGGAGAGGTGCTGATCCAGCACGAAGCGGCCTCGTGGGTAGGGCGGGCGAAGGGGGCGGGGATTCTCCAGGAT
>CAYZND010000025.1:6778-17820 GCA_964479495.1 uncultured Mesoterricola sp. | reverse complement strand
CCTGCACGCGGTGTCCACGCGCCTGCCGCTCGTGCCGTCCACCGAGGCGATCTGACGAACACCATCACGCTTAGCGGATCGAACCTGAAGAAACATGGGGAACGGAGGTCCTGGCTGCATAGAATCATTCATCACCCCGTGTCAGCCGGAGACCCCCTTGAAGCCCGCTCGCGTCGCCATCGGACTTGCCCTCGCCGCCGCCATTGCCTGGTTCGCGGTCCCGGGTTGGCCCGCAAGGTTCGCCGCCACGAAGCAAGTCCCGTTCGCCGACGCGTCATTCCTGTATCAGGAGGATGTGCTCCCCAAGCGCGCTTCCAGATTGACGCCCGAGGATGTGGACACTGATGTGGCCTTCCTCCTGTCGGCACTGGACCGAGCGTACAGCGGCAAGGAGCATCTTCCCCCAGGTGAGTACCAGCGGCTGGTCACGCGCCTCGAGTCCCTCCGCGGGCTCTTCATGCAGCCTCATGAAGATCGCGCCGGAGATCAGCTCTGCCTGAAGATCGCGGAGATCTTCTCGGCGGTGCCCGACAATCACCTTCAAACGTACAGCCCCTTCAACAAGCAGTTCCGGCCGAGGCTGGTGGATGTGGGACCCAATGTCTTTCAGGGGACGGGGTTCCACATCACGGAGCAGCACTTCGCGGGCAGGACCATCGGAATCGTTTCCCTCGGAACGTCCATGCCGCCGAAGGAGGATGCTGTCTGGAAGGACTTCGAAGCCCGGATCGATCAGATCTGCCGACGCACGGACGCTCTGATCCTGGATCTGCGGGGCAATGGGGGCGGCATGAGCTACAACATTCGCTGGCTCGCCTCCAGACTCTACGGCAATCCCGCCCGCGTGGCCGACGAGATCATGCTGTCCCGGAGATCCGCGGCCGTGGAGGCACTCCTCCATAACGAGGCGACCTTCACCATATTGCAAGCCCGCCGGGAAGGCAGCCCCATCCAGGACTACCAGCTCAGGGAGAAGGAACTGCACCTCAAGCTCTGCACAGCCTGGCAAAGCCTCCCACCTCGCGAGGAGAGGGATGTCAGATCCGGCTCTCAAGCCCCTTTCAATCCGAAGGCTGGCTACGACAAGCCCGTGTACATCCTCATCGATGGAGGCACAGCCTCCTCCGCAGAGGGAGGCTTCGCCCGGTTCCTGTCCCATCCGAAGGTGAAGACCTTCGGCACCAACACCGGCGGATATGTCCACTACGGGGACGCGGTCCCTCTGGTCCTGCCCCGGAGCCGCATCGCCGTCTCCATCCCCACCACCTTCCGGACGTTCTCCGATGGACGCTTTCTCGAGAAGGTCGGCTATGCGCCGGACGAGGGCGTACCGGAGGGAAAGGACGCCCTGAAGGTCGCTCTGGCGGACCTGACGCACTCCTGGAAACCTGCGGCTAGGCCCTGATCGCGCCCTCGATGATCAACCTTTCCATCGCCGCCCGGTAGGTGTCGTCCAGCTCCAGGGGCTCGCCGATCACCTCCAGAAGCGCTTCGGCCTCCACGAAGCGCACCGCATCCACTTCCTCCGGCTGCAGGGTCAGTGCGTCGAGATCCACCTCCATCCGTGCCAGCCAGAGGTCCACGAAGGTGTCCGGTCGCTTCAGCCGAGCGATGAACGTGAGGGCTTCGGCATCGAGACGGAGCCCCAGCTCCTCCTCGACCTCGCGGCAGGCCCCCTGCCGGGAGTCTTCTCCGGCCAACACGGCGCCGCCGGTGACGTCCCAGGCGCCAGGAAAGAGCGCCTTGCGCAGGGAGCGCTTCTGGATGAGGTAGCGCCCCTCGTTGTTGACCAGGTAGACATGGACCACGAGAGGCCGCTCCCCTTCGCGCAAGGGCTCCCCCCGGAGGGCGGTGCGGCCCGTGGGCCACCCGTCCTCGTCCAGGAGATCCAAACGCTCAGCCCAGCACGCAGAGACGGCCGGCACGATCACGGGGCTCAGTTGCAGCCGCAGCCGCCCTCACCGCAGGTCTCTTCCTCGCACTCGCCTTCGCCGCAGCCGCCGCTGCAGCCGCAGCCACCGCCGCCCACCAGGAGCTTCTGGGCCAGGTCGATGACCGTCTGATGGGGGAGGGCCTTCACGGTGAGGCCGATGTTGACGGCCTGGATGAGGTCGCCCTTGGAGACGCCCAGACCGGTGGCGCGGTCGTGGTGCACCTGGAAGGCGCGCTCACTGCCCACGGCGGTGGCCGCCGCCAGGGCGATGAGCTCGGCGACGCCGTCGTTCAGCAGGCTCGTGGTTTCGTCAGTCATGTCCAGCTCCAGGATGTCTGCCAGGGTTTCACGCTCGGGATAGCACCCCGAAGAGGCCACGCGGCCGTCAATCAGGATCAGGGGCAGGCAGGCTTCTTTTTCCTGATCCATGGTCTTGCGCACGGGGTCCGTGATGGCGAACACCCCGATGTGCTCTTTCAGATTGTAACGTTCCACCTCGAGGCCGTTCTTCGTCAGCCAGGCCATGTCGCGCTCGAAGGCGTCGCGGGAGCGGTCCTTCGCCCGCAGTTCGTCCGTACAGGGCGTGAGTTCGAAGACTTGCACTTTCGTCATGAAGGGGCTCCGGATGCGGTACGACCCGTGGGGCGGGGTCGTCTGCACCCTATGATTCTAATCGGGACCCGTTTGTGCCCCAAGGAAAGCGTTCATGTCCCCCATTCCGTACCTCGGCGAGGTGATCTCCTTGCTCACGGCCGTCTGCTGGTCCGGCACGGCGGTGTTCTTCTCCCGGGCGGGCCGCCGGGTGGGCTCGCCCACGGTGAATGTCTCGCGCCTGGGCATCGCCCTGGTGGTCGTCCTGCTGCTGCACACGGTCCTCTTCGGCCGCCCCTTCCCGACCGATGCCGGGGCGGTGAGGCTCGGCTGGCTGGCCGCCTCGGGGCTCATCGGTTTTTCCCTCGGGGATGCCCTGTACTTCGAGGCCTTGGTGCTGCTCGGGCCCCGGCTCGCCATGCTCCTGATGACCCTCTGGCCCGCCATCGCGGCCCTCCTGGCCTGGGCCTTCCTGGGTCAGACCCTCACCCTCCTCAAGGGCGGCGCCATGCTGGTCACCCTGGGCGGCATCGCCCTGGTGGTGGCCGAGAAGGGGCGCTCTGCCGCCGATCCGGCCAAGCCCCGGCGCTACGGCCTGGGCCTCCTGCTCGGCCTCGGAGGCGCCGTAGGACAGGCGGTGGGCTTCATCTTCAGCAAGCTGGGCATGGCCGGGGGCCTGAGTCCCATCAGCGCCAACGTGGTGCGGGTCAGCACGGGCTTCCTGGCCCTGGCCATCTGGCAGCTCCTGCGGCGCGAGATCGTCCCGAACCTGCGCCGCCTGTCGGATCGCAAGGCCCTGGGCCTCATCACCCTCGGCGCCTTCTTCGGCCCCGTCACCGGCGTGATGCTGAGCCTCTTCGCCATCAAGTACGCCAGCAACCTCGGCATCGCCTCCACCCTGATGTCCCTGTCCCCCGTGATCCTGCTGCCGGTATCCGTGCTCGTGGAGAAGGAGAAGGTAGGGCCCTGGGCCGTGATCGGCACCCTGGTCTCCATCGGCGGCGCGGCGGCCCTGTTCCTGCTTTGACAGCAGCGCACTCCGCGGCCCGACATCGCTGGCTCCTGCCCTTTCTCGGCGTGGTTTGAGGCGCTTATGTCAACCCTAAAGGCGGACATCGCGGAATGCCGTAAAGGCCCTCGGGAATGGCTCGAGGCCTGGCGCGCGACAGGCAGGGTCAGGCGGCCAGGCTCCGGATCCGCAGCAGCAAGCGGCCAAAGAACCCGCTGCCGAAACGCCGTGCGTAGCTGCGGGCCGCCTTCCAGGCGCTGACGGGATGTCCCGCCTCCGATTCCAGGAAGTGCCAGTGCCGCGAGACCCACAGGAAGAGCTCGCCGCGGGTCGCCTCGGGGAAGAAGGCCTCCAGGCCCTCGTCCTCGATGGCCTGGGATACGGGGTGGTAGACGTTCTCGTGCCAGGAGAAGAAGGCTTCTTCGAGGGAGATCTCGTAGGGGATGCGCTCGTTGACGAGGTACTTGTGGTCCTGGACGCTCTGCAGGGTCTCTTCGTACTCCCAGTCCGCGGTGAACTGGAAGCCCTTCGGATCGAGGTACGGGGCATGGACGCGCAGCAGCTCCTCGAAGTGTTCGCGGGCGCTGGTCATGGAGACGGGGATGATGGGCATGGTTCCTCTCGGGTCTGACAAGGGAGGGGCGGAAGCCCCTCCACACCCTCGGATGAAACCGATTACACTTCTGTGACAGAGGGGTTCAGACGCCCAGGGTCTGTTGGCAAAAGCCTAGGAGCGTGTCCAAGTAATGGGAAGGGCCGCGCTGGAGCGCCGGGCGAGCGGATCAAGGAAGGCGAGGAGGAGGTAGCAGGTACTACCTTCGACGAGCCTGACGAAGAGCTGCGTGGCCCGCCGCGCCAGCCCGAAGGGTTGTTTGCAAAGGGCTTGCATGCCGCGTTGTCGGGCTTGCACGGTGTGCCCGCACCGAGCTACGCCCTCCGCCTTGCCTTCAACCCCTTTGCAATCAACGCGGCTCCTTCCGCTTACTTGGACACGCTCCTAGAGTCCCCGCAGAAGCCACCACCACCCAGGGAGCGTGAGGAAGGACAGCGGGATGCCGATCCCGAGGAGGAGCGTGACCAGCGGCGGATTCAGGTCATGCTCCACGGCGATGATGCCCGCCGTGATCATGGGCGCCATGGCCGCCTCGAAGAGGGTCACCTGCACCATGGGACCCTGCCCTTTCAGCACCACAACGAAGAACAGGGTCAGCAGCGCGGGCCCCAAGAACAGCTTGTAGAGCAGCCCGAGCCCTAAGGGCCTCAGCTCGCCCCGCAGCCCCCGCAAGGAGAGCTGGAAGCCCACCGAGGCCAAGGCAAGGGGCGTCAAGGTGTCCCCCAGGCGCTGGAGGACGGTGACGAGCCAGGATGGGAAGGCGAAGGGCTTCAGCAGCAGCGCCAGGATCACCGCCTGGAAGGGCGGAAACAGGAGGACCCGCTTGAGGATCTCCCGGGGCGTGACCGCGCCCGAGGAGTAGAGGACGGCCACCAGGATCCCCACGGTCGAAAGCACCAGGAAGGACCCGAACTGATCGGCGATGAGACCGATGCCCAGGTGCTCCCGGCCGAAGTAGGCCTCGATCATGGGAAGCCCCACGAAGGACGTGTTCCCCAGGCCGCCGAGCAGCATCAGGGCCCCCACCGTGGATCGCGGAAGCTCCAGCCACCGCCCCACGGCGTGGAAGAAGACCAGGCCCGTCCCGAAGAGGAGCCACGCCATGGAGGCGGGGAACAGGAGCGCGGGCTCCAGGCGGATGCCGTGGACGTGGAGCACCGCCAGGGCGGGCAGCGACACGTGGATGATGAAGGTGTTGAGCGCGGCGGGCGTGCCCGCGGGGAAGCGGCCGGTCCGCCCCAGGAGCAGACCCGCCAGCAGACAGACCACGAGCAGGACGAGGTTGACCATGGGAGCAGTCTACCGGCGACGGCTGGACCTGTTCGCCGACGGCTCGGCGAAGTCCCGCTCCAGGCTCACGCCGGGCTCATCTCCCTCAGGGCCTCGATTCCGGCGCGGGTGATGGTGGTGCCTCCGCGACCGCTCTCCGTACGGACGAGTCCGGACTGCTCCAGCTGCAAGAGCAGCTTGCGGATCTGGGCCTCGGTCAGGAAGACATCCTTCTCCAGGGCCTGCTGGTGGAGGCTGCGCCGACCCGACCGCACCTTCTGGCGATGGCTGCTGTGCAGGCATTCCAGCAGGAAGCGGACGTGATCCTGCTCATGGTTCATGACCGGAGCAGTGGGCGCGGGCGATGGCTCCTTCCGAAGGGGCACCTTCAGCACCGGGGCGAGGTCCCTGGTCTCGATGACCCGCGTATCGAGGTAGGCCAGGTAGTCCACCAGGTTCTTCAGCTCCCGCACGTTGCCATACCAGGGATAGGCGGTCAGCACCTCGGCGGCCTCGGCGGAGAGCTCGAACTCCGCGCGGCCGCTTCGCTTCAGGTGCTCGAGGATCAGCAGGATGTCCCTCTTCCGCTCCCGGAGCGGGGGAACCTCGATGGGCAGCACGTTCAGGCGGTAGTAGAGGTCCTTCCGGAACTGGCCGGCCTCGACGCGCTGCCACAGGTCCTTGTTGGTGGCGGCGATGATGCGGATGTCCACGTTGATCATCCGGTCGCCGCCGATGCGCATGACCTCTCGGCTCTCCAGCACGCGCAGCAGCCGGGCCTGGAGGCTCAGGTCCATCTCGCCGATCTCGTCCAGGAAGATGGTGCCCTTGTGGGCCAGCTCGAAGAGGCCGGGCTTCCCGCCCTTCCGGGCCCCGGTGAAGGCGCCCTCCTCGTAGCCGAACAGCTCGCTCTCCAGGAGGTTCTCCGGCACGGCGGCGCAGTTCACCGCGACGAACTGCCAGCCCTTGCGCCGGGAGGCGTGGTGGATGGCGTGGGCGAAGAGCTCCTTGCCGGTCCCCGTCTCCCCCACGATGAGCACCGAGGCGTCGGACTTCGCCTTCTTGCGCGCCAGGGTCTTCACCTCCTGGAAGGCGGGATCCTGGGTGAGGATGTCCTCGAAGGTGTAGCGGCTGCGGTGGCCCTTGCCCAGCAGCTGCGAACGCAGGCGCTGCTGGTTCTTCTCCTTCTCGTCGAAGGTGTTGACGATGGCGAGCGCGCCGCGGGTCTCGCCCCCGGCCACCACCGGCACGACCTTCACCGAGATGTCCCTGGAGCGGATCCGGACCAGCGTGTAGTCCACTTCCAGGGCGGATTCCAGGACCTTCTGGAAGGGGATGTCCGGGATCAGGTCCACGGCCCGGAGCCCCACGAAGTCGGTGTTGACGCCCATGACCTCGTGGGCCTTGCGGTTCCCGGCATAGACGATCCCCGTGTTCTCGATGATGAGGATCCCGTCGTCCAGCACGTCCAGAAGGCTGGAGAGACGGCTCTCCAGGATGCTGGAGCGCTCGAAGATCGAGGTCACGCTGTCCGGGCTCATCCGGATGCTCCGGAAGTAGTCCACGAACCGCTCCTCCTTCAGGAGCCATTCGAGGCCGAGCCCCGTGGCGATGTCGATCACGGTCCGCGCATCCATGACCCGGTCCCCGATGTCGATCACCCGCTTCACGAAGTCGGGTACGTGCTTGCGCTCCCCGGGCGTGACGGCGATGTCAAGCCGTGGCACGTTGGCGACGCCGGGGTAGTAGGGAACGAACTGCACGTGGTTGAGGCCCAGCTGGTGGAAGAGTGAGAGGGTGTCCATCGTCATCTCGACGCTGTAGTTCACCAGGAGCACGGAGGTCCCCTCGGGCAGCTCCGCGATCTTCCTGAACTGCTCCTCCGTCAGGGTGTTGTTGATGATGATGGTGCGGGCGCCCTCGGGAATGAACTGGCGGACGTTGAGATAGATCTGATAGATGGAGATGACGAACAGGTCGGCTTCGATCGGCTCGGCGATGGTCCCCTTGTCGTACGAGTACTGCCGGAGCTCGATGGCGTCCCCGAAGAGCCGCTCGAGCGTTCGGCGGTGGATCGTCGCCACACAGGAGAAGGCGGTGATCAGGGCGATCTTCTTGGCCACGGGGCCTCCTCGCAACGGGCTCAATGGGCCAACGGGACCATCGGGATGGTCAACTATCCCATTAATCCCGTTCAACCCGCAACCCCCAATGAACCCGGAACATCCACCGGCCGGAATCCCACTCTGGGACTAGCCTGCGCAAGCCTCCTGTTGTCAGATCCCGTCCGCTGACAAAACCGGCTGGATGGCGTCCGCAAGACATACCAGAGACACGGTTTATTCCCAATCCAGAAACCTGGCACACCTCCTGCTTTAAGAGTCCTCGTCTTTGTTTGTCTTCGACAACCTGGCAGGCAAGCGTCCACAAGCGGGGTCATATCCCTCCGGAATCGACCCTCGAAAGAAAAGCATGAGCTTTCCCGGATGCCTTCCTGCACGCTTGCTCCACACCCTGCCCTTTCAAGGCCCTCGCTTCGCGGTGGCCATCGTCGCTTGAAACCTCGGAGCTGCCCCGGCGCTCCACTAATGGATCTTCATCCAGGAGGAACACGCATGATCCGGACACGCAGGACCCTCATCCCGCTGGCCATCGCCCTCGGCGCGGCCCTGGTCGGGTGCGGCAAGAAGGAAGCGGATGTCATCAAGATCGGCCAGGCCGTCGCCCTCACCGGCGACAACTCCGTGTGGGGCCAGCCCGAGAAGAACTCCGTGGAGCTGGAGATCGCCAAGATCAACGAGAAGGGCGGCGTGCTCGGTAAGAAGCTCGAGCTCGTGGCCTACGACACCCGCGGCGACGCGACGGAAGGCGTGAACGTCGCCAAGCGCCTGATCGGCGACGGCGTCGTGGCCATCATCGGCCCCGGCCAGAGCGGCGTGGCCATCGCCATGTCCTCCGTGACCGAGCCCGCCAACGTCTCTTTCCTGGCCACCACCGCCACGAACCCCAAGGTCACCGTGGACGACAAGACCAACCAGGTGCGCAAGACCGCCTTCCGCATGTGCTTCATCGATCCCTTCCAGGGCACCGTGGCCGCCCAGTTCGCCGCCAAGGAGCTGCAGCTCAAGACCGCCGCGATCATCTATGACGTGGGCTCCGACTACTCCTCCTTCCTCGGCAAGTACTTCACCGAGGAGTTCGAGAAGCAGGGCGGCAAGGTCGTCGCCAGCGAAGCCTTCCGCTCCGGCGAGCTCGACTTCCGCGCCGTCCTGGGCAAGATCAAGGGCTCCAAGCCTGAGATCCTCTTTATCCCCACCCAGCAGAAGGAAGCCTCCCTCATCATGAAGCAGTCCGCGGACCTGGGCATGAAGCCTGCGTTCATGGGCGGTGATGGCTGGGCCAGCCCGGACCTCGTTCCCCTCTCCGGCGGCGCGGCCGAGGGCTCCTACTTCGTGAACATCGCCAGCCTCGAGGATCCTGACATCCAGGGCTTCGTGAAGGAATACACGGCGAAGTACAACGCCGAGCCCGTCATGCCCAACCCCGTGATGGCCATCGACGCCCTCTACGCCATCATCGACGCCATCCAGAAGACCAACGGCGTGGATCCCGCCAAGATCACCGAGCAGATGGCAAAGACTACCGGCGTGCAGGGACTCTCCGGCAAGCTGACGATCGATCCCGCCACACACAACCCGCTCAACAAGCCCGCCATCATCCAGGTGGTGAAGGACGGCAAGATCACCTTCAAGACCAAGTACGTGACGCAGTAGCAGTCCGGATGGCCGGACGGCGGCGGGCGGGTGTGGATACGTCTGAAACCCGCTGCCGTCCGTGCTTCCGCTGGATCCCTTCCCAGGCTAGAGAGGAGTCTCCTTGTTCATCCAAACCTTGCTCACAGGGCTCGCGATCGGCGGCATCTATGCGCTGATGGCCGTCGGCTACTCCCTCGTGTTCAGCATCCTCAACTTCAGCAACTTCGCCTACGGCTCCATCATCATGCTGGGCGCCTACATCGGCTACTGGGCCATGGTGAAGCTGGGGATGCCCGTGGGGCTCTCCATCATCGTGTCCATCCTGGGCGCCGCGACCCTCTGCTACCTGAACGAGCGCCTGGCCTACAGCCCCCTGCGCAAGCGGCGGGCCTCCTCGCTCTTCTTCATGATCAGCGCCATGGGCACGTCCATCTTCCTGGAGAACCTGGTCTACGCCACCATCGGTGCGCGCTTCTACACCTTCCCCACCCTCTTCGCCAAGGCCAACCTGGAGTTCGGCGGCATCTCCATCGGCGTCCTGGATGTCTTCGCCATCGCCTTCTCCGCCGTCGCCATCTACGGGCTCAACTTCTTCCTGCAGAAGAGCCGGACGGGGATCGCCATCCGCGCGGCCTCGTACGACATCGACGTGTGCATGCTGAACGGCGTGAACATCACGGCCCTCATCGGCCTGGTCTTCGGCTTCGCCGGGGCCCTGGCGGGGATCTCTGGCATGTTCCTGGGCATGAAGTACATCGTCTATCCCACCATGGGCTGGATCACCGCCAAGGCCTACATCGCGGCGGTCATCGGCGGCCTGGGCAGTCTCCCTGGGGCGGTGGTGGGCGGCGTGCTGCTGGGCGTGCTCGAGACCTTCGTCTCCGCCTACGTCTCCTCCGTGGTCCGCGACGTCTTCAGCTTCTCCCTGCTGGTGCTCCTGCTGATGGTCATGCCCACCGGTCTCTTCGGCCGGTTCCTGGAAGAGAAGGTGTAGGCCATGGGCCAGTACCTCTCCGGCATCCTCTCCCTCGGCCTCATCTACGTCATCGCCACGGTGGGCCTCGCCATCTTCACGGGCTTCACGGGCCTCTTCTCCCTGGGCCACGCCGCCTTCTTCGCCATCGGCGCCTATACGGCTGCCATCCTCACCTACTTCTACGGCGTGAACTTCTACCTGGCCCTGGCCGCGGCCGGTCTGGCCAGCGGCCTGGTGGGCTTCCTCATCGGCTACCCCACCCTCAAGGCCAAGCTGCGCACCGACTACTTCGCCATCGCCACCCTGGGCTTCGGCGAAGCCATCCGCGTGCTGCTGGAGAACCTCTCCATCACCCAGGGCGCCCGGGGCCTGCCCGGCATCGCCAACCACACCTCGCTGCCCGTGCTCCTCGTCGTGACGGCCCTGGTGATCTGGGTCGCCTGGAACTTCACCCACTCCCGCCACGGCCGCGCCGCCATCGCCATCCGCGAGGACTTCGTCGCCGCCGAGATGATGGGTGTGAACATCTTCATCGGGCGCCTGCGCTCCTTGGTCTTCAGCGCCGCCTGCGGCGGCCTCGCCGGCGGACTTTTCGCCCACTACTTCTGCTTCATCCAGCCCTCCATGTTCACCTCGTACATGTCCACCCAGCTCACGGCCGCCGTGGTGGCCGGCGGCATGGGCAGCATCAGCGGCCCCGTGATGGCGGCCCTGATCTTCATCGGCGTGCCCGAGGTGCTCCGCATCGCCAACATCTGGCGCCTGGTGGCCTACGGCCTCCTGCTGGTCCTCATCATGATCTTCCGTCCCCAGGGCCTCATGGGCTACCGCGAGTTCTCCATCGCCATGCTGAAGGACACCTTCGGCCGCTTCCGGAAGGGAGGCCGCGCATGAAC
>CAYZND010000025.1:5508-6768 GCA_964479495.1 uncultured Mesoterricola sp. | reverse complement strand
CCACCAAACCCATGCTGGAGCTCAAGGGCGTCACCAAGTGCTTCGGCGGCATCACCGCCTGCAAGGACATCACCTTCGACCTGCAGCCGGGCCAGATCATGGGTCTCATCGGACCCAACGGCGCCGGGAAGACCACCGCCTTCAACCTCATCACCGGGGTCTATGGGCTCACTTCGGGCGCGGTCATCTTCAACGACCAGCTCATCACCGGGAAGCGCCCGGACCAGATCGTCCGGATGGGCATCGCGCGCACCTTCCAGAACATCCGCCTCTTCAAGAACCTCAGCGTCCTCGACAACGTCTGCATCGCCCTGGACTGCCACGAGACCTACTTCCTGGGTGCCGCCTTCCTGCGGCTTCCCGGCGTGCGCCAGCGCGAGAAGGCCATCCGCGAGAACGCGATGGAGTACCTGGCCGCCGTGGGCCTGGAGGCCAAGGCGGAGGTCCGGGCCGACGCCATGCCCTACGGCCTCCAGCGCAAGCTGGAGATCGCCCGGGCGCTCGCCCTCAAGCCCAAGCTCCTCCTGCTGGACGAGCCCGCCGCGGGCATGAACCCGGAGGAGTCCCTGGACCTGGCCGAGCTGATCCGCAGCCTGCACCAGCGGTTCCAGCTCACCACGCTGCTGATCGAGCACCACATGGACGTGGTGATGTCGCTCTGCGAAAAGATCTATGTCATGAATTTCGGGGTCAGGCTGGCGGAGGGAACGGCGGACGAGATCCAGTCCGATCCCGAAGTCCTCAGGGCCTATCTCGGAGAGGGGTACAAGCGTGCTGAGCATCCGTAACCTGAACGTGAAGTACGGGCAGATCCACGCCCTGCACGACATCAACCTCGACGTGGAGCCCGGCAAGGTCGTGGCCGTCGTCGGCGCCAACGGCGCGGGCAAGACCACGCTCATGACCACCCTGGCGGGCCTCCTGAGCCCGGCGAGCGGCGAGATCGCTTTCGAAGGCAAGGCGCTTCCGAAGGAGGCCTACAAGGTCCTGGGCTGCGGCATCTGTCTGGTGCCCGAGCGGCGCCGGCTCTACGCCAACCTCACCGTGCGCGAGAACCTGCTCATGGGGGCGTACCTCCGGAAGGACAAGGCGGGAATCCAGGCGGACCTGGAGCGGATGTACGACCTCTTCCCCATCATGCGGGAGCGCATCAAGCAGTACGCCGGCACCCTGTCGGGCGGAGAGCAGCAGATGCTGGCCATCGCCCGGGGCCTCATGTCCCGGCCCCGCATCCTGCTCCTGGACGAGCCCTCCCTCGGC
>CAYZND010000025.1:0-5498 GCA_964479495.1 uncultured Mesoterricola sp. | reverse complement strand
TCATGGTCCAGAACATGTTCAAGGCCATCCGCGACATCAACGCGGAGGGCGTCACCGTCCTGCTGGCCGAGCAGAACGCCTTCCAGGCGCTCGACATGGCCGACCACGCCTTCGTCCTCGAGACGGGCCGCGTGCTGGTCTCCGGCACCGGCAGGGAGCTGATCGAAAACCCACTGGTCCAGAAGGCTTACCTGGGCGTCAAACACTAGAAAGGAACCCCCGTGAAGAAGATCTTTGTATTCGGAAGTCCCCAGTGCCCCGACTGCGTCGTCCTGAAGGAGATGCTCGAGAAGGCCGATGTCCGCTTCACCTTCATCGACATCCAGGACAGCCTCGGGAAGCTGAAGATGTTCCTGAAGTACCGGGACACCCTGCCCGAGTTCGAGAGCGTGAAGCGCAACGGCTCCGTGGGGATCCCGTTCGTCGTCGTGAACGATGGTGAGTGGGTGTCCCTCGAGGCCCCCTCGGAAGCCCTGGTCGCCAAGCTCAAGGACTGAGGAACGGCCCGGACGAGGCCGGGCCCAGCACAGCCCACATGCCTGAAGACGCCCAGGGCCCATGCGGACGCCTGCGTCGCGGAGGAGATCACGCCCATGAAGACCACCCAGCACACGGACACCCTGGTACTCCACACCGGGAACGAGATCGACGGCCAGTACGGCGCCCTCAGCATCCCCATCTACCAGGTCTCGACCTTCCTGCAGGACTCCCAGGGGAACACCAAGGGGTACGAGTACTCCCGCGCCGGCAACCCCACCCGCGACGCCCTGGAGAAGGCCTTCGCCGTCCTCGAGCACGGCAAGCGGGCCAGCGCCTTCGGCTCGGGCCTGGCGGCCATCTCCGCCGTGTTCATGCTCTGGAACAGCGGCGACCACATGGTGGTCTCCAACGTCGTCTACGGCGGCACCTACCGCCTGCTGACCAAGGTGCTCAACCGCATGGGCATCGGCGCCACCTTCGTGGACACCACGGACCTGAAGGCGGTGGAAGCGGCCATCCAGCCCAACACCAAGGCCGTCTTCGTGGAGACGCCCACCAACCCGCTGATGGAAGTAGCCGATCTCGCGGCCATCGCGGCCCTCTGCAAGCGCAAGGGCCTGAAGATGGTCGTGGACAACACCTTCATGAGCCCCTACTGGCAGAACCCGCTCCAGCTGGGCGCGGACATCGTGGTGCACAGCGGCACCAAGTACCTGGGGGGCCACAGCGACATCGTGGCGGGCCTCGTGGTCTCCGCCACCGAGGAGCTGGGCGAGGAGGTGCACTTCCTGCAGAAGGCCATGGGCGGCATCCTGGGGCCGCAGGACTCGTGGCTGCTCATGCGCGGCTTCAAGACCCTCAGCGTGCGCATGGAGAAGCACGAGCAGAATGCCCGGACCCTGGCCCAGTGGCTCTGCACCGTGCCCCAGATCAAGAAGGTCCACTACCCCGGCCTCGCGAGCCACCCCCAGCACGGGATCGCCAAGCGCCAGGCCCGGGGCTTCGGCGGCATGATCTCCTTCGAGCTGGAGACCGCCGCCCAGGCGGACCACCTCCTGGACCGCCTAGAAGTGATCACCCTCGCTATCAGCCTGGGTGGCGTGGAGAGCCTCATCTGCTGCCCCGCCAAGTCCACCCACGCCTCCGTGCCCAAGGACGTGCTCGAGAAGCTGGGCGTCACCGACCGCCTGGTGCGCCTCTCCGTCGGCATCGAGAACGTCGAGGACCTGAAGGCCGACATCCTGCAGGCCCTCCGGAGCGCCTAGCGCCCTCCGGGTCGTCCTGGATCCCGTGGAGAATCGCATGACCCCATCCCGTCCCCGCAGGGACTACACGCTGACCACCGTGGCGCCCGGCACACCGTCGGCCATGGGCTGGGCCCGCCGGGAGGAAGAGCTCCGGAACGCCGGCACCGGCACGGGCTGCGTCCATGCCGGCGCCCAGCCGGACCCCGCCTATGGAGCGGTGACGCCGCCCATCTACCAGACCTCCACCTTCGCCCGCCTGGATGTGCGGACCACCGCCGGCTTCGAGTACTCGCGCACCGGCAATCCGACCCGCAGCTGCCTGGAGGATGCCCTCGCGCGCCTGGAAGGGGGCTGCGGCGCGGCCTGCACCAGCTCCGGGATGAGCGCCGCCCTGCTGGCCCTGAACCTGCTGGAGACCGGCAGCCACGTGCTCTGCCCCGCCGACTGCTACGGCGGCACCTTCCGCACCCTTGAGCACGCCAAGCGCGTGTTCGGCTTCTCCGTCACCTACCTGGACCTCTCCGACCTGGAGGCCGTGAAGGCGGCCCTGCGGCCGGAGACGCGCCTCATCTGGGCGGAGACGCCCTCCAATCCCCTCCTGCACCTGCTGGACATCGCCGCCCTCTCCGAGGTCGCCCGCTCGTGGGGAGCCCTCTTGCTGGTGGACAACTCCTGGCTCTCGCCGGCCTTCCAGCGCCCCTTCGACTGGGGCGCCGACCTGGTCCTGCACAGCACGAGCAAGTACATCAACGGCCACAGCGACGTGATCGGGGGTGCCGTGGTGGCCGGCCCCACCCGTACCGACCTGGCCCCGCGCCTGGCCCTCCTGAACAAGGCCCTTGGGACTCAGCAGAGCCCCCAGGACTGCTTCCTGGTCCTCCGGGGGCTACGGACCCTCCACCTGCGCATGCAGGCCCACGAGGCCAACGCCATGGCCCTGGCGGCCTTCCTGGCGACCCATCCCGAGGTGCGCCGCGTGACGTACCCGGGCCTGCCCTCCCATCCCCAGCACGCGCTCGCGCGGCGCCAGCAGCTGGGCTTCGGAGGCATGCTCAGCTTCGAGCTGAAGGATCCCGCCGGGCTGGATCGCTTCCTCCGGGCCCTGCGCTGGTTCACCTTGGCCGAGAGCCTGGGCGGCGTGGAGAGCCTCTCCAACCACCCGGCGACCATGAGCCACGGCTCCATGCCCCCTGAGGCGCGGGAGAAGGCCGGCATCGGGGATGGCCTCATCCGTCTCTCTGCAGGCATCGAGGACACGGAGGACCTCCTCGAGGACCTGCGCCAGGCCCTGGACGCGGCCTCCGGAGCCTCGGAGACCGGGCCTTCCAAGGCTCGCCCAGCCCAGCGATCATGCCGGAAGGAGCCCGCGCGATGACTTTCCCTCGACGCCTTCCCCTCGCCAACCTCCCTACCCGCCTCGACCCCCTGCCCCGGCTGACGGCCGCGCTGGGCGGCCCAGAGCTTTGGATCAAGCGGGACGACCAGACGGGCACCGAGGTCTCCGGCAACAAGGTGCGCAAGCTGGAGTACGCGGTCCAGGAGGCCCTGGACACCGGCTGCGACACCCTGATCACCTGCGGGGGCATCCAGTCCAACCACGCCCGGGCCACGGCCGCCGTCGCCGCGAAGCTGGGGCTAGGCTGCGTGCTGGTGCTCAACACGGCGCCCGATCCGGTCCGGCAAGGCAACTTCCTGCTGGACGAGCTGCTGGGCGCCGAGGTCCGCTTCATCGCGCCCACGGACACGCCGCGGCGCATGGCGTTCATGGAGGCCGTCCGGGCCGAGCTGGCCGCCAAAGGGCGCAAGGGCTACATCCTGCCCGTGGGCGCCTCCAACGGCATCGGGTCCTTCGGCTATGTGAACGCCATCCACGAGATCGCCGAGCAGGAGCAGGCCCTCGGCTTCCGCTTCGACGCCCTCGTCTGCGCCATCGGCTCCGGCGGCACCTTCGGCGGGCTGGTGGTGGGCCACCGGCGGGAAGCGCACCCGGGCATCGTCTACGGCGTGCCCATCTGCGACGACGCCGCCACCTTCACGCCCATTGTGCTGGACATCATCCAGCAGACCGTCGCGATCCTCGACGAGCCCATGGTCTTCACGGCCAAGGACCTGCACTTCCTGGACGGCTACGCGGGGCGTGGCTACGCCCTCAGCCGGCCCGAGGAGATCGAGTCCATCCGGCTCGTGGCGAAGACCGAGGGCATCGTGCTCGACCCCGTCTACAGCGGCAAGGCCATGCACGGCCTGCTCACGGAGATCCGCAAGGGCACCTTCGCCAAGGGCCAGCGCATCCTGTTCCTCCACACCGGCGGGCTCTTCGGGGTCTTCCACTTCCTGGCCGTGGGCGAAGAGTCCTCCCAGGGCGTGAAGTAGCTCCCGGCCCTGCCTGCACCCACACCAGCCCGAGGCCAGTGCGCAAAAGCGGGGACCCGCGGGCTGGGATCCCGACCTGCGGATGAACCATGACATTCGGTGACGGCACCTACGACGAGTACCTCCGGAGCGTGGAGGCCTTCCACGGCACCGCCGCGCCGGGTCTCCTGCTGGGCTGGCACATGGTGCGCCTCGCCGCCGAACATCTCCCGGCAGAGAGCCTGGTGGATGTGTTCTGCGAGACCAAGGCCTGCCTGCCGGATGCGATCCAGCTTCTCACCCCCTGCTCCTACGGGAACGGGTGGCTCAAGGTCCTGGATCTCGGCCGGTTCGCGGCCGTGTTCTACGACAAGCACACGGGCATCGGCGTCCGTATCCATCTGGATCCCGCCCGGCTGGAACCCTGGGACGAGGTCCAGGCCTGGTTCCTCAAGCGGAAGCGGAAGGACGAGCAGGATGCCAACCGCCTCATCGGCCAGATCCACGCGGCCGGGACCGCCCTGTTCGGGGTCCAGCCGGTCCAGGTCCCTCCCCAGCACCGGAAGAAAGCCAAGCTGGGCAGGGTCGCCCTCTGCCCAACCTGCGGGGAGTCGTACCCGGAATCGCACGGCCCCACCTGCCGTGGATGCTCGCAGGATCTGCCGTACAAGCCGATCGAGCCCGGATCGCCTGCCCCGTCCATCGTCCCGCCGGAGCGACCATGAAAGAGAAGCTGTCCTTGGTCCTGTTCACCCTCCTGGCCCAGGCCGGGGTGGGGCTGGCCGTCGTGGCGCAGGTCCTCGGCACGTCCGGCGACGGCACGCGGCTCGCCCATGGGATCGCGCTGGGGCTGACCGCCCTCGGCCTGGCCGTGGCCTGCACCGACCTGGGTACCCCCCTCGGCGCCCACCGGGCCATCTTCATCCTCAGGACCTCGTGGCTCAGCCGGGAGTGCCTCCTCCTCGGGGCCTTCCTGGGGCTGGGTGCCCTCACGGTGGCGCTGGAGCTCACGGGCGCGGCCAGCCTGGCTGCGAAGGCCGGCTGGCTGTGGATCGCCCTCGGCCTGGCCGGACTCTTCAGCATGGCCTCGATCTACGGGCGGACGGCCATCCCCGCCTGGAGGATGGTCCATACGCACGTCTCCTTCTTCACCGCCGCGGTGTCCCTGGGCGGGGTCACCTTCGCGCTCCTCGCGTCTCCCCGGGAGCCTGCAGGGATGTGGGCCCTGGTCCTCGCGGCGGGCGCCGTCGTCCTCCAGCTGGCCGAAGGACCCGCGTACCTGATCGCGCTGTGGAAGGGCGATGGGGCCGCCCAGGCTAGCCTGCGACGGTTGAACACCCTGCCCCTCTGGGGCGGGATGGCCTTCACCCTGGCCGGGGGACTGGGGTTCCCGCTCCTGGCCCATGCATTCACTGGACT
>CAYZND010000024.1:0-17996 GCA_964479495.1 uncultured Mesoterricola sp. | reverse complement strand
GCTCACTCCAGCGACCGCCTGATTCAGTTGGAGGGGTTTGTCAGGGCCGACTAAACAGTAAGCATTCCGCCGGTGCCATCCGGCAGTTCCAGGCAGGCGTGATCTCCACCGGCGAATGCGGTGTTGAACAAGCCCGGAGTGGCGAGGGCCGGGGTGACCGCTATGCGGAAATCGCGCCCGGCGTTCTCTTTCTGAGGCTCGGTTGAGTCACCCGGCAGGTGTGGGGCGAGCCGGCTTTGAGATCGGCGGACTCCTCGAAGGTCTTCACACCCTCGGTCGTGCAGGGCTTCGCCTCGCCCAACTCGGGTGGAGCCTGGATGCACTTCCTGACTGCTGTCGGGCCTATACACATGGGCCCGACAGTGGCGGGGCGCGGGCCAGGCGGATCCGCTGGATGAGGGCACCGCAGTGGGTGCAGCGGATAGGCTCGTCGCTGATGGGCTCTGGGGCCTTGTCTTGTGGAAGCCGTCGGGCAGGACGTGCTGGACGAACCTACCCAGGAAGTCCACGGGATGCAGGGCGACCGTGCCTTTGCCTTTCGTGTGGAAGGTGACATGGCCGGGGCCGACGTCCAGCAGGCGGGAGTTGGCGATACCCACGCGGTGGGTGTAGCGGCCCGTGTGCCCTGAGACTGTATCCAGGCGCTCCAGGGGGAATCGGCGAGGTCAATAATCGGTCCGTGCTCCGCAAGCAGAGCATCGAACAGCTCCTCGATCATCTTGAGCACCGCTTTGCGGCGCATGACTCTGTGCTCTCGAGCCCAGTGATGTGTTCGGGATCGCTGAACTCCGCGATATCGAACGGCACCGTTGCTTCGCTCAGTTCCATTTGAGACCATTTCGATGAATCGGGTTACGAAGCCCGTGGTTCCTTCCCTCTATCTGCACAGGCTGCGGCGTGTGTGCAGGCTTGTGCCAAGCCAATGGTCGCCGCCGATTCAGATTGAAGAGTGCAGATATGAACTACGGTAAGAGTTGGGGCTGGTTATCCCTGTTGATGGTTCTCATTGCTTCCTGCTGGCTTGCGTTGATGCCAGAAAAACCGGCCACCCTGCTCACCAAGGGTGGCGAGTGGCAAGTCCTTGCCCCTGCAAGCACCAAGGTCCCCCTTTCTGCTTTCCCAAGTCAATTTCAGCACTTCCGAACCTCGGTAGTAAGGCATCATGAGGGCGTAATTTACCGGACCTGGACGCCTGATCAGGGGGTCGTACCCATCCAGGTCCGCTCCGGGCTTTTCCTGTGCTGGCGGTATCTTTCGATTGCCATCACGGGTACCAACCAGACTCCTTCCGGTAAAATCCAGTGTTTCCTGGAGCGGATGGATACACTGGAGCGGATCGAGGTATTCAGAGGGGGCGTCAACGTGAATGGCGCTGAATCGCTGTTGGCCCCTCCTCGTTCCTGGGTGGGGAAACCGGTCCGTCTCGTCTTGGATTCAACGGAAGCGGATATCAACGTAGGGGCAGGCTCGGTCTTCGGCATAGGGGCGATCTCCTACGCCAAGTCCTCTTTCTTTGGGAGGCTTCCCTACTTTGTGGCCGCCTTCCTCATCTTTTCCCTGATTGCAGTGATGTCTGTGGCCCTGGTCCATGTCTTGGACTGGGAGTTGGATCCATTCCCGGCTGCCCTCGCCGGGCTTGGACTTGGATCCCTTGGCATGTTCTATCTTTCCAGCGCCTTGTATGGCGCTCTGATGCAAGCGGACTGGGCAAATCTGCCTGCGCGGTTTGCGCAGATGGGATGGTGCAGCACAGGGATTGCTGCCTCTTTGCTGGGTTTCGTTTTACTTTTCATCCTGGTGCAGGCGGGAACGCGGCCGGTGCGGTCCGCCCTCCGGTCTCTTGGCCCCCACTTGAAAGTTTGGTTCCTGGTCGCCACCTGTTATTTCGCGCTTTCCGGGCTGACCTTCAATGGCAATGCCCACTGGGAGCCTAATTACCGCTTCTGGCCGGCTGCCTGGTCCTCGGATAACGAATTGCCCTGGATGTTTGCCGAAGCCCTACGCCAGGGATTTCCGCTCAAGGGCCTTTTCGGGGGAGGCTGGCTGCCAACGGACCGTCCTCCTCTGATGGCTGGGGCACACCTCCTGTTTGCACAAATGTATCGGCTGCTGAGCTGGACCAACGATGGCGATTATCTGCTTGGCCCGGCCTACAACGCTGCCGCGGTGCTCTTGAATACACTGTGGGCACCCACCTTGCTCTGGTTCATCCGGAAGCTCCAGCCCAAAACACCGAACGCGCAGCCCTATCTCGTGATGCTGTTCGTTGGAGCCCTCCCATTCGTGGTCTTCAACTCCATCTATGGATGGCCCAAGTTCTTTGGAGCGGCTTTTGCCTTGGCAGCTTTTGGACAGGCTTGGCTATCCCGCGAACCTGGGCGCGAGTCGTCCTCCAAAGAATTGATGTGCTTCTTCCTTCTTTCTGCTTTGAGCATGCTGGCGCATGAATCCACCGCCCTCTTCCTAGCCCCGCTAGGCTTGTTCGCGGTGGTTTGGCACTGGAAGCGCCACAAGCGCTTCCTCTTGGCTGGATCCATCCTGTCCGCCTGGTTGCTCGGAGGGTGGTTCCTCTACAAGCGAATCGTACTGCCAAGTTTCAATCCTGTGACCCGGTACGCGCTGACGGGCCATTTCGGGTTCGAGACTCCGAATCTAGGGCTCTTCCAGGCAATCATGGAGCACTATAGAAGTCTTGGATGGTTTCAGCTCCTCAGGACGAAAGCCATCATGTTGCTACAGCCCTTTGTCCCTATTGACAACGCCATTGCTCGGATATCGCTCAATCACGATTTCGGGACGACGGCTCTCGACCGATTCAGGGCCTGGGACTTTCTGCTCTTCAGCAAGGGAAACCTCTTGGCGGTAGTCTTCCCGGTAATTACTCTGGCTGGCCGTCGAACGACCTATCAATTCCATTCCCCGGGCAGGATGCTGATCCTGCTTGCCCTGTGTTCCTGGCTGTTGATGACGGCGGTGTTCTTCCCCCCACCAGTGATCCATCTCTGGCCGATGGCTGCCCTGCTCGGGATGACCTTTGCCGGGGCTTCCATTGTGCAAACGAACTACTCCAAGCTCTTCAGCCTCGGCCTTGGTCTCCAGCTCTTCTACACCTTCGTGGTCTGGGGAATCTCGCCCATCAAGTCCTGTCGCGATTTGGACCCCGCTGCCCTGGTGGCACTGATTATGGTCGGCAGCTGGGCAGGTTTCCGGCAGTGGGGTGATACGCGGCAGCTCAGCCCGCGAGCTTCCACCACCAATAGCGGTTGAACCAGCTCAGGTAGTGGGGCATCCACTTGAACAGGCGGAACTTCGATACGCCTTCCACACGGTCGGACCACGTGCCTGGGACTTCACAGACGGGCAATCGCAGCATGGTCGCCTTGAGGGTCAGTTCGAGGGCGATCTCGAATCCTCCGCGACTTTCCACTGAGACTTGGCGAAGAAAGGAATTCCGGTAGAGCTTGAAGTTGTTCGTCGGGTCGCTGGTGTTCACTCCCCCGAAGTGGAGCAGGCGACCTGCAAGCCTGGAAAGGTGTTTCTTGAGCCAGCTTCCACCAAGGTACGCACCGCCTCGACTGTAGCGGGAGCAAGCCACCACCGCGGCTTGGTGCTGTTCGTACAACTGGAGCATGGCGGGTAGCTGTTCAAGGTCGTCGCTGTCGTCGCCCATCACCACGGCCACAGGGCCATCGTGGGTGGCATGGAACCCGAATTTGAGAGCGTTCACCACCCCTTTGCCATACGTCTGGAGGGTGGGGATCACTCGTTTGTCTTTCTGAGCCAATTCCTCCAGGATCGGCAGCGTCGTGTCCTGCGGAAAGTCATAGACGAAGAACGCCCTCCAGCTCACGTGGGTGTCCAGGGCCTTTGCAAGGTGTTCGTAGACCCGCCGAATGGCCGGCCCTTCATTGAAGACCGGGATGATGATGTCCAGACCTGGCAGGGAAGGGGTGACTAGATCCCGCCGATCTGGATCTGCTCTTGGATCCAAGGGATTACCTCATCGAGAATGACATCCAGTTTCGTGTCTGCGGAGAACCCGAGCATCGTTCGGGCTTTTTCCACGCTTGGCACCCGCTTCTGCACGTCGTATTGGAAAGGTTTATCGCAGACGTGCCGGAAGGGAACCTCGGGCTTGATGCGCTTCCAGATGGCTTCCGCCAGCTCGAGCACCGAGGTGGAAGTGGGGGTGGAGAGGTTGAAGTCCTGGTTGAGCGCGGCTTCCTGCTCGATGCACAGGCGGATGCCCCTGGCGAGGTCTCCAGCATAGGTGTAGTGCCGGATCTGATTGCCTGCACCCAGGATATGGAGGGGGTCCTGTCCCTTGAGGACCTTCTGCACCAGATCGGGTACCACATGGCTCATGGCCAGCTGGACGTTGCCGGACATGATCTCCTTGTCGCACAGAGCCCGCTTTTCGCCAATGCCAACACAGTTGAAGGGGCGGATGATGGTGTACGGCAGCCGATGCTGTTCCCAGGCGCCCTGGGCGAAGTACTCGCACGCGAGCTTCTGGAAACCGTAGGTGCTGAGGGGTGGCGGACAAGAACGCTCGTCGCCTTCCCGGCTGGGGTAGGTCGTGGCGGATTCGTACACCATGCTCGAGCTCAGGACATTGATCTTCTTCAGCCGCTGGTGCTGGAAGGCCCAGATGGCCGCATCAAAGGTGGAAGCGGTGATCCGCTCGTTTTCCGCCAGCAGGTCGTAGGCCATCTCGTGGAAGTAGGAGATGCCGCCGATCATGGCGGCGCACGCCAGGGCCTGATCGCATTCAGCGATCAGTTCCTTCATCAGGGCGGTGTTCTTGGCGTCGCCTTCCACAAAGTGGTAGTTCGGGTGGCGGTCGTACGACTTCTGGATCTTTCCGTACTTGGAAAAGTTGTCGATGCCAACCACTTCGTGTCCATGATCCAGCAGCTCCTGGACCAAGTACCCACAGATGAACCCTGCTGAACCTGTAACGAGAATCTTCACGGCACTTCTCCTCAGCGGCTCTTGGGCCAGACACCCCAGCAGTCCACGAACGGCTTGGACACCTTCAGGCCCAGGAACGCGCGATGGGGCACGCCCAGGATGACACCCTCCGCCTCTTCAAGGGCCTGGTCCAGGGGCAAGGTGTCCGGTAGATGGGGATCGCACGGGAGAACCTTGGCCATCTTCATCTCCAGCACCTTCTTGAGCTTGAAGGACAGGCTCTCCCGGATGTCGTCGTTGTCAGCTTTGAACGTCATGCCCAGGATGGCCACCTTCTTGTTCTTCAGGGATCCACCCAGCTTCGCCTCCAGCTGATCCGCCAGGAAGACGGGCAGCCCCTCGTTGATGAGCATGGCCGACTCGCCCAGGAAGAAGTTGTACTTGTGGAAGGCCGCCAGCTGCATGGTGTCCTTGAACAGGCAAGGGCCGGCAGCGAGCCCGGGGCGGGCGAAGAACCGCGCCCGGGGATAGTCCTCCCGGAGGGCGTTGAACACGTTGTAGAAGTCCACCCCGGCGCTCTCCACCATCATGTAGAACTGATTGGCGATGGCGAACTCGATGTAGCGCCAGGCATTGGTGAGCAGCTTGGCCAGCTCGGCTTCCCGCGGGGAGATCCGGATCACCTTCGGGGCGATGGAGGCGAACAACTCGGCAGCAGCATTTTCGGCCTCGGGGGTGGTGCCCGAAACGAGCTGAGGGAGCTTCCGGATTTCTTCGATGCCTTCGCCCTGGACGATGCGCTCCGGGCAGAAGGCCAGGCGACAGGAGCCCATGGCCTGGACCAGACGATGCTCCACCAGCTCGATCACGCCGGGGAACACCGTGCTCCGCAAGACGATGAGGGTCGATGGCTTGAGCAGGGGAAGATACTGTTCAACCACATGGAGCACATCGTTGATCCGGGGGTTGTGGTGCTCATCCACCGGAGTCCCGGTCACGAACACGACCACATCGGACTGCTTCAGCACCTCCGCATCCGTGGTCGCTTTGAGGTTGCGACCCACGTGCCTGGTCAGCAGCTCCTCCGCACCGGTTTCCACAAAGGGCAGTCTGCCCGCATTGATGCCCTCCACAGCCTTGGGGCTGATGTCCAGGAGGTAGAGGTTGTATCCGGCTTCAGCCAGGGTCAGGCCCAGGGGAATGCCTATGTGGCCACAACCGCCCACGATGGTGATGGTGGTCTTGGATCGTGCTGAATGGTCCATCAGTTGAAGTCTCCTCGCCTCGGTTTGTCAGTCGCTTGGCCAAATGGAATAGATGGCTGTTCCAGGTCTTGCCCCCAGGAAGGCTGCTGAGGTGATTATCAGTTCCTAGCGTATCAAGGCTAATCGCAGAGGTGCCCTATGCATTGCCTAGCGGATCCATTCCGCTGGACTGGGTCCGGACGCCTGGAAGTCATCTTCACGGCCAACCAAGACCCGAATGGAATACTGCCCCGGTGGAAGGTCGGAGCTCCTTACCATGCATCGGAAGCCTGAACGCAACAGGGCATTGTTCTTGAAATAATCACAGACATCGGGACGCTCCACAGGCTCCGCTTCGAAGAAATACTGGAGCCCATGGGGGTTTTCCAGCAGGATCACCACGGTCTGGTCATGGGTTCCCTGGGGATCGGCGAATGCCCAGCCCGAGATTTCCGCCCGGAAGCTGGGAGCCGGATCAGGTAGTGCTTTTTCTATATGGCTGGCCACCGTTTTGGACGCTCGCCAATTGCAGGGACTCCGGCGATTTTCGATCCCTCTTGGGCCCAGGGTGCTTGAGGGAGTGAGAGCTCCAGACTCGTTGATGAGGTACAGATGGAACCCCGAAATCACCCCCAGGGACTCGATTCGGGGGAAAGAGGCAAATAGCTGAGGATAGTTCTCTGGCTCGCGGGAAGCTAGGACTCGGGCGTTTACTCGATCGGGATGTCCTGGCGGCAGCGGCTGGTCCTTTCCCTTGCGCAGCATGAGCCCTTTCCGCTTGGCGTAATAAAGAAGATCAGAGGACCAGTCGTTGTCGGTCACGATGATGGTGTCTGTCTCTTTGGTCATGCGTTCCAAGAACCGCCCCAGCTGAACCACCGGGTGCGTGCCGTATGTGAGTCTCTCCTTGCCATACAGCAGTTTGAGGTAGTCGGTGGTCCCCCATAGTGAGATACCGACGATGATCAGCAGGGCGCCCAGGAGGGAAAACCTGACGAAGGTTATTCTCACGCTTGAGATGTATCGCACGATTGCCATTGCGCCGACGCCACAGGCCACGGCCACATAGGGCATCAGGGCTATCGCATAGTAGTCATGGACGAAATAGAGATTGAAATAGGTGAACTGAGTGGCCAAGGCCGCCAGCAGGCAGAGGCGGGCGGCCGATGTTTCTTCTGCCTTCAGGGAACTGCTTCCCACCACCGGGATCATGAGCAGCAGAGTGAGAGCCCAGGGCGTGGCGTGGCTTGTGACGTGTGAGAACACGATGCCCCAGTTGGCCAGGTTGGTCTTCTGGTCCCAGGTCCCGAAATTCCACGTCTTCAGGCTGGCGGAGGTCAACCACTTCTGACCACTGGCGAGCTTCACTGCATCCGTGTGGATGACCCAGAGGTAACCCACAAGCAGGGGAAGTGCCACCAGGACGGCGAGCAGCATCAGGTGCTTCCGATCCGTCTTGAGGGAACGGAAATCGAGGAAGATGCCGGAGGAGGGCACGGCTGCCTCCTTTGTTTTTTCATTGAGCCTCGCGTACCAATACCCCGCCAGGACAAAGACTGCAGGAAGGACGCTAGTGGCCTTCGCAAGGTAGGCGAGGGATCCCAACACGATTCCAAGCAGCCAATCTCGCCATCCTCCCAACCTTAGCCATCGCATCGAGGCAAGCAGAAAAGCCAGTGAGAGGGCCACGGAGCAGAAATCGATCATCGAAGTCCGGCTCCAGAACAGGGAAAAGGGATTCAGGAGATAGAAGCCAAGGATGCAGTATCGGACCCGGGAATCCCGGAACCAAAGGCGACCTATCTGATCCAGCAGGAGTGCCGACAAGAAGAACCAAGCCAGGCTGGCGAGCCTCATGGACACATCAAGGTTGCCCCCTATGAGCCTGTGCATCGCGTATGCCGATAGCTGAAAGATGGGAAACTCGAAGGGGGCCGTGTACGGGTATCCCAACACGGGTGTCTGGTAGTGAAAGAGCGATATGCCTTCGTTGATGAATGTCTGCACGGTGATGGCGGTCTGGGTCTGCCTGAAACCGTGGCGTTCCAGGAGGGGCATATCCAGGGTTCCCCAGCACAATGCCATCGCCACGGCGAACAGCAGCAGAAGCACCCAATGGTTCCGCAGAAGTTGTTTCACGCGCCCGGTATCTTTCAAGCCTGCACTCCTAAGGGAACGCCCTCGAGGGATGATGATGTCCTCCTGCGGCAGCAGCCAGGATACTCTGCGGAAAGCTGGTGCCCCAGTCCCCAATTGTGGAGGAGAGGAAGGTTTACGCTGTCTGGATGATCGTTCAGAACAGGGAAGCGCGGTTACCCGACGGCACGCACAAGGGAGCAAGGTCAAATACTTGTGGGATCTACGGCCTTCGTCATGGCCCGATCAGCAACGAATGTGACGCTTGGCTGAACGTCTGTTGGTTCTTGATTAGGTGCTTCCCTTGTCTTCAGGGGATTGAGCCAGTGCATCGGCTGTCGCACGCAAGTAGGCATACCCAAGCTGGGAATCGGGCTCAAGATAGGCACCTTCACCCCACTCATTCCATGCATTGATGAAAAGCAAGCGTTCACTCGGTTTGAGATCGAGGGTCGCGCGAATCGCATCCTTCAGCCAGAGCGCGTATCGCTCTGGTGTGCTCCCTGCAAAGATGTGAGCTGAAGAGCGTTTCCGGGCGGTGTTGTCCCAGGAAGGCATGACCGTCTTGAAGCACGTGTGGTCGGTGTACCTCCTCTTGCCTGCGCGTCCTGCACAGGTGGTGTAGTCAAAGATCTTTCCTCTGAAATCTGGATTGACCAACTGGAACTCCTTCGTAGTCTCCTTGAGGCCGAGCTGATGCGGAGGAAACTCGACACCCGCATCGAAACCGAATGTGGCCGGATTGCCCACGTCGAAGGACTTGGCCGCGACCAGGTAGAGATCCGGTATCCCTCGTTCCCGAGCCCGTCTCCGCCATCTCTCCGCCGTTGCAGAGATATCAGGGAGGAGCGTGGCTCGGTAAACGATGAGAACGGGCTTGTCGTCGATCCTTATGTAGCGCGGATCCTCGAAGGCAGTGACAAGGGAATCGAGGAAGGCAAGATCGTCCTCTGGCGAGTGGGCCTGGGCCATGAGGATCTCGTGGTCGGATCCATCCCATCTTCGGGACCAGTTCTCGTTGGCCCAACAGAGGCAGAAATGGATATCAATATCTCCATTCTGCAGGAAGTGGTTCAGGGGCATCTCAAGGAGCCGGCGGCCATCGAACCAATAGTGGTGAAAGCAGAATCCGAATAGGCCGTACGCTCTTGCCAGTTCGGCCTGCTGCTTCATGATCCCGTCGAGCCGAAGGTCATAGAATCCAAGGTCTCCAGGCAGATGCGGCTGCTGGTGACCGAGGAACTGGGGGACAGCCCGGGTGACATTGGTCCATTCGGTGAACCCTTTCCCCCACCACTGATCGTTTTCAGGGATGGGGTGGAACTGCGGCAGGTAGAAGGCGATAGCTTTGACCGGGAGTGTGTCCGGATCGAGTTCAGGGGGCTCATGGAACACATGGTCAGGTTGGCTGTCGCTTCTCTGCTCCGCGGCGCGGAAGATCTGTCGAAGGAACCGTTTGCGTCTCCACGGGTAGGTGAAAAGGTTCACGATTCTCCTTCTGAACGAGCGGAGCTTGCTGCCCGTCGTGGCATGTGTTTCGCCTTTACGTTGATGGGCCTGCTCGTGTTGGATTGCCACTCCTTCCTCCTTCGATTCCCGATGGTCTGAGGAGGATCGGCAGGAGTTTGAGTTGGTTGCATTCATGGCTGATTCCAGAGTGAGTGCTTTCGTGTCTGCGGATTTTCTGGTCTGTGGATCATCGTGATGCGGCCAGCCAAGCGAGTGGCGCTTGTGGGTCTTTGAGCTTTCCTGAAGGGCCCGTGTGAATTCAAGGCCTCGTTCCACAGATTAACGTGATGGATGAAACACCTTTGGATGGCTGCTTGCTGTCTGATCCAGCGATGGGGCAGCAGGATTTCCAGATCGATGGATAAGGCGGTGAAGCATCGTGCGGAAGCAGACGCGGGCTGAGGGCGATGCGGTTCAGGAGAAGCTCCGGTGTGTCGGACCTTTCAGGCCATCGCAGTAATCCTTGAGGGCAAAATGCTCGATGGTCATGCGACGGAATTTAGCTCGGAAGAAAAGTTTCTGGTAGCAATACCAGCGGCGGCAGAGCTGAATCGTTAAGTGCTCAGGGAAGTAGCGTTGGATGAACAGCCAACGATTCCGTCGATTGTAGAACTCCATCAGGCTACTCCGCCGACCTATGCTCAGGGATTCGTCATGCCTTATCTCGACGGATGGGCAATAGCCCAGGGATTTCCCGATTTTTCTCATCTCCAGGGAAAAGGCCGGGTCTTCGTAATAGAGGAAATAGTCGTCAGGAATCCAGCCGGCCTCTTGGGCTGTCTTGGTTCGAACGAACATGGAGCAGCCACTGATAAAGCAGCGCTCGGATTCGGCAAGATCTCTGGGATCGTTGGCATACGTGATGGAGAAGTCCTTCAGCTGAACGATGCCGCCGTAGTAGGTCTGATCGTGCTCTGTCCGGATGCACGTGCCCCAAATGCCAACGTCCGGGTTGTGGTCGGCTTCGCGCTGAAGCTCCCGGCTGCTTCCTTTCATCAGCCACGTGTCGTTGTTCATTACCCATGCGTATTCGATACCAAGGCGGTGCAGGTATCTCAGTCCGACGTTGTTGCCGGCGGCATACCCAAGATTTCTGGGAATTGGGACGAAGGCGATTCCACCGCTGCCTGGCAGGTCATCCTTCTCTGGGTCGATGCGTGTCCAGCTGAGTCCGCTGCATTCCAGGAAGCCGATGATGTCACCTTGTGTGGTATCAAAGTCGTTCTCAAGCCAGAGGATCCGTGTTTCCGGCCCCTCCACCTCGAGCAATCGTCGGATGCAGGCGAGGGTGGCTTCAGGCTGGTGGTAGTTGAGAATGCAGATTCCCACGCGGACCTGGGACAGCGCTGCATCGGGAATGTCGGGCATGTCGAATTATTCCATGTCGCGAAAGCTCAACATTCTATCGGAAGTCCTGGTCTTTCTGGGAGGAAAGCACTCTACAGCGTCTCCCACTTCGTCACGTCATAGCTGGCCCGCTTGCCATAGTCGGTCTCGATCTGGGCGAGCTGGAGCTTGGCGCTGGTGTCGTCGTTGACGGCTTGCCAGCGGGTGTAGGCGTCCAGGGCCCAGGTGCCGCCTTCGCGGGTGCCGTTGCCGCTCCAGCCATGGCCGCCGAAGGGAAGGTGGATCTCGGAGCCGACGGTGGAGTTGTTGATGCTGGTGAGCCCGGCCTTGATCGCGCGGGTGAAGCGCTCGATCCAGCGGCGGTTCTCGGTGTAGAGGGCGCTGCAGAGGCCGTAGGGGGTGCCGTTGGCGTAGTCCAGGGCCTGCTCGAAGCTCTCCACGGTGCAGAGGTTTACCGTGGGCCCCAGGATCTCGTGCTGGAAGAGCTCCATGGCGGGGGTCACGCCTTCCCACACGCAGGGCTGCATGTAGGCGCCCTTGGCGATCTCGCCCTTCACCCGGTCATCCCGGTTGTCGGCGTTCCAGCGGGCGCCGCCGGTGAGCAGGGTGGCGCCGTCCTTCTTCCCCATCTCCCAGTGCTCCTCGAAGGCATGGGTGAGGCGAGCGCCGATCATGGGCCCGTAGAAGACATCCGCGTCCGTCACGGGGTTGCCGATGGGGAGCTGGCTGACGGCCGCCAGGAACTTTTCCTTGAAGGCTCCCATGACGTCCTGGTGCACGATGAGGTTCGAGACGGAGGTGCAGCGCTGGCCCGCGGTGGCGAAGGTGCCATAGAGGGCACCGGCCAGGGCGTGGTCCAGGTCGGCATCCGGCATGATGACCAGGGGGTTCTTGGCGCCGAGTTGCAGGCTGGGCAGGATGAGGTTCTTCCCGCAGCGCTCACCGATGTGGCGCCCCACGGCAGTGGAGCCCGTGAAGCTGAACTTCTGGAAGAAGCCCTTGTCGATGGCCGCCAGGAGGTGCTTGCCGAAGGCGCTGTGTCCCTTGCCGTTCACGATGTTGACGACGCCGGCGGGAAGGCCTGCGTCCATCATGGCCCGCCCCAGCAGGTAGGCGGTGCTGGGGGTGTGGGAGGAGGGCTTCCAGACCACGGTGTTCCCACAGAGGATGGCTGGCAGGATCTTCATCAGGGGGACGGCCAAGGGGAAGCAACTGGGGGTCACCACGCCGCAGACACCGACGGGGCGACGGTAGGTGTGCAGGGTCCGGTCATTGAGCTCGGAGGACACGGTCTGGCCGTGCAGGCGACGACCTTCGGACTGGTAGAAGAGGCAGAGGTCGATGGACTCCTGGACTTCGCCCAGGGCCTCGCGCTGGGGTTTGCCCGTCTCGCGGGTGATGATCTTGGCGAATTTTTCCTTGTTCTTCTCCAGCGTGTCGCAGATGCGGGCGATGTGTGCGCCGCGCACGGGGGCCGGGACATCCTTCCAGGTCCGGTAGGCCTCCGCCGCCGCCTTGGCCGCCTTCTCCAGGTCACGCTCGCCGCACTCCGGGAAGATGCCCACCGTATCGCGGCTGTCCACGGGAGACTTGGAGTCGAAGGAGGGCAGGTCCCCTTCCAATTCCTTTCCCCCGATCCAGTTGAAGCCGATGATCGTCTTGCCCGCGTGGGCCATGGCGGGATGGTTGGGCTTGAGATACATCGCGACTCCTTTGCCGGCTGGGGCGTTTCAGTCTTCAACCAATTATCCGGGAGTTCATCGGCCCATCTGGGTGTCCTGTTTAGATTTGGCGCTCCGGTGCCCTCGGTCATAGACGGGGAGGGGAGGCTCCCTTCAGACTTGGGTGGTTTGCACGGAGGGCATCTTGCGGAAATTCGACCTGATCGTGGTGGGCGCGGGCATCGGGGGGGGCTCCCTGGTCTACAACCTGCGCAAGCAGGGCTTCACGGGCTCCATCCTGGTGGCGGACCGGGGCGATGCCGTGGCCACGGGTCCCACGGCCTTCTCAGCGGGCGGCTTCCGGAACCTCTGGACCACCCCCATCAACCAGCAGCTCTGCACCAAGGCCATCGGCATCCTCAAGAGCTTCCAGGACGACATGGGCGTGGCCATCGGCTTCCACCAGTGCGGCTACCTCTTCACCTACTACGCCCAGTCCTGGGAGAAGATCCCCCAGGCGGCGGAGATCTGGGCCGCCAACGGCGTCAACTTCGAGCTGCTGGACCCTGCGCAGATCGAGGCCCGCATCCCGGGCATGAAGTGCGGCGTGGACCACATCGATCCCGATGTGTGCGAGTACCTGGGCTTCGAGCCCATCGTGGGCGGTGTGCTGGGCAAGGACTGCGGGAGCTTCGACCCTTCCCAGGCCGCCGTGGGCTACTTCGAGCGGGCCCTGAACGACTTCGCCCAGAAGCCGGTGCTCCAGCTCAAGACCGAGGTGATAGCCGTGACCTTCGATGCGTCTGGCAAGGCCACGGGTGTGCGCCTGAAGGATGCTAACGGCGTGGAGGAGACGGTGGAGGCCGGCATGGTGGCCCTGTGCTCCGGCCCCTGGACCAACGAGCTGCTGACGCGCTCGGGGCTGCCGGACACGGACCTCATGCCCATCATCAGCCAGAAGCGCATGATGTTCATCACCGACTTCCCGGACAAGGACCCCCGCTGGCAGGACATCCCGCTGACCATCATCGACCAGGGGATCTACTTCAAGCACGAGAGCGGCAACTTCATGATCGGCAAGGCGAAGAAGGATGCCCCGGACAGCTTCGATACGACCTTTGACCCTGAGTATTACGTGGAGGAAGTGAACCAGGTCATGCAGGAGCGCATCCCCAGCACCGCCGTGTGCAAGCTCAAGAGCGGCTGGGCGAGCCTCTACGACTCCGTCACCGCCGACCACAACGCCATTGTGGGCTGGCACGAGAATCACCCCGGCCTGATGCTCCAGGTGGGCTACAGCGGTCACGGCGCCATGGAGAGCCCCGCCGTGGGCATCGGTCTGGCGGAGCTCATCATGACCGGGAGCTACCAGACCGTGGACTGCACGCCCCTGCGCTGGGGACGGTTCCGGGAAGGGAACCTGATCGTGGAGAAGATCGTGATCTGAGGAACGTCGGAAGCTGTTCTGAAACGGCTCCGGAAGGGGCCGTTTCTATTCCTGGTGCGAGCATCCAAGGACTATCGGGTATTCTGAAACCTGCACGGAGTCTTGGTGTTCGACCACATATCCATTCCCACTATCCTGATCAGTTACGTTGCTTTGCTTTTTGCTCTGAGTGTCCATGAAGCAGCCCACGCCTCGGCAGCTTACTGGCTGGAGGATGATACCGCTGCAAAGATGGGCCGAATGACCTTAAACCCTTTGGCCCATATCGACCTGATCGGAACAGTGATCTTTCCATTAATGGGATTGTTTTTTGGTGGGTTTTTCATTGGCTGGGCCAAACCCGTGCCGTTCGATCCGGTTCGCCTGACCCGGCGTTTCCGAGTGAAGGTTTCCGCCGCATTGATTTCCTTGGCTGGTCCAGCCTCAAACCTTGTTCAAAGCATCCTGTTCCTCTCGTTAACCTGCTTGGTGATCCGTTGGTCCGCGCCAGACCCTGGGGCCAGGGATGTCTTGTTTCGCGCCGCCTTCTCCAGTCCGGAGGCTTTGATTCGATTGGGAGTTGGACCCATTGCGGTTCTCCTGCTCGGCCTCGGTGGTGCCCTAGTGCATCTGAATGTTCTTTTAGCCGCGTTTAACATCATTCCGATCGGCCCACTTGATGGAGCTGGTGTACTCGGTGGCTTTTTACCGGACCGGATGCAGTATAAATACAACCGATTTCGGTACCACCCATACATATGGATGGCGTTTATGCTGCTTATGGTTTCCGGACTCGGCGCTGTCCTGTTTGTTCCAATTGAGCAGGTTACTTATCTCTTACTGAGCCCGATCGCCAATTTGATCCTGGGCTGATGTAAATATGTACTTTCCGACCAGTTAATAGCCATATTCGTTTTTTGGAGTTTCCATGCAGCGCGTTCTTTCCGGCGTCCAGCCTTCCGGTTCCCTCCACCTCGGCAACCTCGTGGGGGCGCTCGAGAACTATGTGAAGCTCCAGGACCAGTACCAGACCTTCTACATGATCGCGGACTGGCACGCCTACACGTCGCGCTTCGACGATGCGGGCACCATCGAGCCGGCGGTGATGGAGGTGGCGGCCACCTTCCTGGCGGCGGGGCTGGATCCCCAGCGCTCCGCGCTCTTCGCCCAGTCCCAGGTGAAGGAGCACGCAGAGCTGCACCTGCTCTTCAGCATGATCACGCCCCTGTCCTGGGTGGAGCGGGTGCCCACCTACAAGGAGAAGCTGCAGAACTCGGAGGCCGACCTGGGCTCGTACGGCTTCCTGGGCTACCCCATCCTGCAGGCGGCCGACATCCTCATCTACAAGGCCCACAGGGTTCCCGTGGGCGAGGATCAGCTCTTCCACCTGGAGCTGACCCGCGAGATCGGCCGGCGCTTCAACTTCCTCTACGGCGTGGAGACCTTCCCTGAGCCCCAGGCGGTGCTGACCAAGGCCGCCCGGGTGCCGGGCCTGGATGGCCGCAAGATGTCCAAGACCTACGACAACGGCATCTTCCTGCGGGACACGCCGGACGTGGTGCTCCAGAAGTGCACCCGGCAGATGGCCTCGGACACGGCCCGCGTGCGTCGCAGCGACCCGGGCAACCCGGAGGTCTGCAACACCTTCGAGTTCCACAAGCTGTTCTCGGATGCGGCCACCTGCGAGCTGGTCAGCGCCGAGTGCCGCAAGGCGGGCATCGGCTGCTTCGACTGCAAGAAGAAGGTGGCAGAGGCGCTCATCGCGCGCATCGAGCCCCTGCGGGAGAAGATCGAGGCGAACCTGGCGAACCCGGATGGGCTGAGGGACGTGCTGCGGGACGGCAGCGGCCGGGCCCGGGCCGTGGCCCAGCAGACCATGGACGAGGTCCGCACGGCGATGAGGCTGCCCAGGCTGTAGGATCGTGCTCGTCCCCGACCGCGAGGAGCTGCTGGACTGGCTGAAGCGCCGGTTCTGGCTGCTCCTCGTCGGTCTGGGACTGGCCGGGTACGGTCTCCAAAGCTGGCTGGCCCGACCGCTGCGTCCCGCCCCGGGCGTCCTGGTGGCGGAGGATCCGGTGCAGGGGCCGCCCACGCGCACGGAGCCCTGGACCGTGGGTTTCGATCGGCTCACTTCCCTCGCCAGCTTCGATATCCGTGCCCGGGTGCTGGCCCGGGAGCGCTACCGCTTCGACCGCGCCGCGGACCTGTCGCCCATCGACCTGGCGCTGGGCTGGGGACCCATGTCCGACACCGCCGTGCTGGACCAGCTGAAGATCTGGCAGGACGGGCGCTGGTACTACTGGTCCACCTCGCGTCCCCCGATTCCGGAGGGCGAGATCACGGCCCACAGCGCCAACATGCACATGATCCCCGCCAACCCACTGGTGCGGAGACAGCTCTTCCGGCTGCGGGTGGGGCAGGTGGTCCGCCTCCGGGGGCAGCTGATCCGCGCGGACGGCGGGGATGGCTGGCACTGGGTCAGCTCCTTGACCCGGATGGACACTGGGCAAGGTGCCTGTGAAGTCATCTGGGTAGAAACCGTGGAGGCGCGGTGAGGCTCGTTTTTGGGCTTGATTCCTGGGCTTCGCTTGCTAGACTGGGAGTTCCGAGTCGGTTCCTTAGCTCAGCTGGTTAGAGCATCTGACTCTTAATCAGAGGGTCCTCGGTTCGAGTCCGAGAGGAACCACCAGAACGCAGTGCTCAGGCCCCGGTCAAACGGGGCCTGAGTTTTTTCATTCGTTCATATTCATGGGGTGGCTTGAAGTGACCGAAGGATAGACATTGAATCCAAGGAAGGATCGTTGAAAAAAACGACTCCTCGTCTCGTGTCGAGTCCCCCTCCATGACCAGTCAGGATCCCAAGACCATCGGTCGCTACAAGGTCATCCAGAAGCTGGGCGCCGGCGCCATGGGGGCCGTCTATCTCTGCATGGATCCGCTGCTCAAGCGGAAGGTGGCGGTCAAGATCGTGCTGAACACCCGCACGGACGCGGAGATCATGGCCCTTCGGTTCCAGCGGGAGTCCGAGATCAGCGCCCAGCTGAACCACCCGCACATCGTGACGGTGTTCGACATCGGGACCGACGAGCTGGTGGGGCCCTTCCTGACCATGGAGTACATCGATGGCTGCTCCATGGCCCACCTGCTGAGAACCACCCCCCCCGACGCCCGGCTGGCCATCGACTGGCTCTGTCAGCTGGGGCAGGCCATGGCGGCGGCGGAACAGGCGGGAGTCGTCCACCGGGACATCAAGCCGGAAAACATCCTGGTGGACAAGCATGGGCGATTGAAGCTGTCGGACTTCGGCCTCGCCCGCAACGAGGAGGGCAGCCTGACCACCACCGGGGTCATCATGGGCACCCCTTGCTACACGGCGCCGGAGCTGCTGAAGGGCGGGCAGGCCAACTTCGCCACGGACCGGTGGGCCTTGGCGGTCACGGCCTTCCAGACCGTCACGGGGAACCGGATGCCCTTCCGATCCGGCAGCATCTCCACCCTCCTTCACCACATCGCCAACGAGCCACCGGAGATCCCGGAGGGCATGCCCGCTCCCGTCAGCCGGGTCTTCCTCAAGGCCATGCACCGGGATCCGAGCCGCCGCTACGGCTCCATCGCGGCCTTCCTGGAGGCTCTCGCCCATGCCCTGGGAGTGACGGATGCACTGGACCTCCGGGGGCTGGCCCCGGCGTCCAAAGAGGCTTCACCTTCCGCAGACTCGGTCCATGAAATACAGAACCTCCCCCCAGCCAAGGCTTCCCC
>CAYZND010000023.1:0-18389 GCA_964479495.1 uncultured Mesoterricola sp. | reverse complement strand
CCTGTGGCCCGATCACCTCGAGAACCCCCTCCGGCTCGAGTTCTTCTGCGATGAGCTGGAGAAGCTCAGCGCCTTCGATGCGGACACCCAGCGGCGCACGGGGGAAGAGCTGCCATCCCTGACGGTCTATCCGCGCTACGAAGCCTCCCGCGGCGATGGCAAGCTGCTGCTGACGGCGATCGAGTCCCGCGCGGCGCGCACCACGGACCCTGAAGACGACCTCGCCTTCCGCAGGGCGCGCCTGGCCAGCCACGGCCACTTCCCCGGCGAGGAGCTCTTCTATCCCCTGCTGCCCCAGCCCTCGGGCCAGCTGGCCCACTGGGTGCCACCCTGTCTCCGGGTGAAGCTCGACCCGGCCTGGGCTGACTCCATCCGCGAACGCGAGCGGGAGCGCATCGAGCAGGGCCTGGACGTGCTGCGCCGCGGCGGCGTGGTCTGCCCGGACTTCAATGACCGCTTCCTGGAGACCGATCCCAGCCGCGTCACCCTGCACCTCACGGAGTTCCAGTCCGAGGCCACCCTGCCCCTCCAGGCGCAGCCCGCGCGGGAGTTCCAGGGCCGCCTCAGCGAGCTGAACACCTACCTGCAGGAGCTGCTGGCCACCGGTCATCGCATTTTCCTGGCGGGCTCCACCACGGGCATGCGCGACCGCCTGGGCGAGATCCTCCACGAGTACGAGCTGCCGATCTCGAACGGCACGGAACCCGGCTGCCGCTGCCTGTACCTGCCCCTGAACGCCGGCGTCTACCTGAAGGAGCCGCGCCTCCTGGTGCTCACGGAGCGGGAGGTCTTCGGGCGGAAGGCCCTGCCCGCGCCCCCCAAGAAGAGCCGCGTCTCGGCCTTCCTCAGCGACCTGCGGGACCTGAAGCCCGGGGACCGCGTCGTGCACATGGACCATGGCATCGGCGAGTTCCTGGGCTTCGCCACACTCACGGTGGGCGGCGAGGAGCACGAAGTCATCCAGCTCCGGTACGCCGACAACGGCCGCGTGAACGTGAGCCTGGAGCGGGCGGACCTCATCCAGCGGTACGTGTCGCCCGATGGCACCCAGCCGCCCCTCGACAAGCTCGGCGGCGCCACCTGGACCAAGGTGAAGCGCCGGGCCAAGAAGGCCATCCGCGACATGGCCGAAGAACTGCTGAAGCTCTACGCCCAGCGCAAGGCGGAGAAGGGCTTCGCGTACAGCGTGGACGGGCCGGAGATGGCCGAGTTCGACGCCAGCTTCCCCTACGACCTGACGCCGGACCAGACCGAGGCCATCGAGGCCGTGAAGGCCGACCTCGAGTCGGACCGCCCCATGGACCGTCTGCTCTGCGGCGACGTGGGCTACGGCAAGACCGAGGTGGCCATGCGCGCCGCGGCCAAGGTCGCCCTCGACGGCAAGCAGGTGGCGCTCCTCTGCCCCACGACGGTGCTCTGCTTCCAGCACTTCCGCACGCTGAAGGAGCGCTTTGCGGGCTTCCCCCTGCGCATCGAGATGCTGAACCGCTTCATCGACACCAAGGAAGCCAAGGCCATCCAGCAGGACATCGGCGACGGCAAGGTGGAGATCGTGGTGGGCACCCACCAGCTTCTGGGCGCCCGCACGAAGTTCGCGGACCTGGGCCTGGTGGTCATCGACGAGGAGCAGCGCTTCGGCGTATCTCACAAGGAGAAGCTGAAGAAACTGCGGGCCAACGTCGATGTCCTCGCCATGAGCGCCACGCCCATCCCGCGCACGCTCCACATGAGCCTCACGGGCCTGCGGGAGATCTCCCTCATCGAGACGCCCCCCAAGAACCGCCTGGCCATCGAGACCGTGGTGGCGCCGTGGTCGGACGAGCTCATCGCCACGGCCATCCAGTTCGAGCTGCGGCGCGGCGGCCAGATCTACTTCGTGCACAACCGCGTGGAGAGCATCGTCAGCATCGCCGAGCACCTCCGCGCCCTGGTGCCCGACGCCCGCATCGGCGTGGGTCATGCCCAGCTCTCCGACGAGGCCCTGGAACAGGTGATGCTGGCCTTCATGGAGGGCCGCATCGATGTGCTGGTGTCCACCACCATCGTGGAGAACGGCCTGGACGTGCCCAACGCCAACACCCTCATCGTGCACCGCGCCGACGCCTTCGGCCTCAGCCAGCTCTACCAGCTCCGGGGCCGCGTGGGCCGCAGCGACGTGCCCGCCTACGCCTACCTGTTGATCCCCGGCAAGGGCGAGATCAGCGAGGACGCCCGCAAGCGCCTGCAGGCCCTCGAGGACTTCTCCGAGCTGGGCTCGGGCTTCCGCGTGGCCGCCATGGACCTGGAGATCCGCGGCGCGGGCAACCTCCTCGGCGGCGAGCAGTCGGGTCACATCCACGACATCGGCTTCGAGCTCTACATCAAGCTGCTGGAGGAGACCCTGCAGGAGCTGCAGGGCCAGCCCAGCGGCACCTTCGAGGTGAAGCTGGAGCTGGGCCCCGCGCAACTCTCCCGCCGCTGGATCGACCAGGCCGCCGAGCGACTCGTGGCCTACAAGCGCGCCTCAAGGCTCAGGAACGAGCGCGATCTCGAGCTCTACCGCCTGGAGCTGGGGGACCGATTCGGCCAGATCCCGAGCGACGACGACGAGAGCGCCCGCTTCTTCGAGCTCCTGCGCGTGAAGCTCCTGGCCCAGGTCGTTGCCGTGAGCGAGGTGGCCCTGGACAAGGGCAAGCTGAAGCTCCGCGTGAGCCCCCAGACGCCCCTGGATCCCGCCAAGCTCATGGCCTGGGTACGCAGCCAGAAGGATGGCCAGTTCACCCCGGACGGCTCGGTGCTGCTGCCCATGCAGGGCACCGAAGTAGGTCCCATCTTCCAGGCCCAGCGGGTGCTGGAGGCGTGGGCGAAGCTGTAGGCGCCAGAGTCAAGGAACCGATCGCGGAACCGGGCTTTACTCCGCGGCGGGCACCGCTTCCAGGCTCACCTCGGGAGGCTCCTGCAGGTACCGGCAGCGGCTCGCCACCACCTGCCTGGGGCTGACGAGATCCAGCATCCCCTTGCGGTTCACGGCGCCGGTCTCCACCTTCGCGTAGTGCAGGGCCGCCACCACCACCGTGGAGCAGATGTAGGCCCGGCGCACCTCCTTGGGCTGGTCGGGCTTCAGCGTCGTGTTCCACAGGCCGAACATGCCGACGAAGTCGTACCCGTACCAGTGACCGGCCTTCTGCATGGCCACGACGGCGAACTCCCGCAGCCGCGCGCGATCCAGCCGCTCCGGCTGGTCCAGGCGGAAGATGTCCCAGCGGTGCGTCTTGAGGGTTTCCAGCCCTTCGTCCTGGTTGGGCCCCTTGAAGCTCTCGCTGGAGAAGATCCTCGGCTTGTTCTCGTTCCCCGCATCTCCTACCAGGATGGCCAGGTGCCCGTATTCCAGGAGCCGGTAGCCCACCTGGTTCAGGTGACCCTTCAGGATGCCCTTCAGGGACTCCCACTTCTTCATGCGGTAGGCGATGACATCCCCTTCCTGCAGTCCGGCCAGGGCTTTCCGGAACACCTCCTCTCCCTCTTCGGGGTCAAAGGAGCCCGCATAGGTGAAGTGCCCCTGATCCTGGGGATCCGCCTTTTGCACGGTGCCCTTCCGGGAGGGTCGTTCCAGCCAGCGCAGCAGGAAGACCCCACCCCGGGGCTTGGAGGGCACGGGGTCCTGGGCCCGGAGGACCTGAGGCTGGACCAGGCTCCCAACGATCAGCAAGAGGCAGAGAGGTGTGCACATGACGAAGGCTCCACCCCCATCTTGGAGCAGGTGGTGGCGACCTGCACCTGGGGATGCGTCGGCAAGAGCGAGCCCGTTCCTTCTCGAATTGGGACCGATCAGGAAAGGCCCGTGATCCCTGGAGGGATCAGGTCTTCTTCTTCAGGAGGCCAGCCGCCTGCAGATCCTGGGTGGCCTGGTTCTCCCCTTTCTTCGCTTCGGTCTGGGCCTTGGCTGTGGGCTTGAGCTTCTGGATGGCCTGCCCAAGGCTGAGCTTGGAATCCACCATCTGCGACTTGAGCTGGTCGAATGGAATGCCCAGGTTGCGCGAAACATGGAGAGCGGCCACGAACTGGCCCAGGTTCCGGAAGCCCGAGGCGGCCAGCTTCAGGTCGGTACCCGCCGAGAGCAGGCCCTGGAGCTTGGAGGCAAGCTTGGGATTCCTCTCGAGCAGCTGCTCCGGGGTCCTCTTCTGACCTTCCGCCTTGGGGCTCTTGTTCCCCTTCCCGTGTTCCTGGCCAGAGGCCCCCTGCTCACCTCCGCCCTTGCCCTTGCCCTGCGCCGGTGCGGGAAGCCCGGCGATCAGCGCCAGCGCCAACGCCGCCCGGAACACATGTCGTAATCGCGTCGACCACCTCATGACGGCACCTCCACCGATCTGATGCACAAGAAAGATAATCTCAGGGGCCATCCCTGGCCAGTCGGATAGAAATGAACACAGGTTTTAGCATGCCCTCGGGAGGATTCGCGCTGGGCACCGATGAATAGGTCTTTCCCTGCTCTTCCGAAGAATAGGACTATCGGTGCGGAGCGGTACGAGCCGCCTACAATCCAGAGGCCGGATGGGGCCGGCACTTCCCCAGGGCACTCTGGATCATCAGGAACTCTCCGACGTTCTCCGAAGTCACCAGCCCGACCAGGCTCCCGCTGCGCACCACAGGCGCCGTGTTGCAGTCGTTCTCCTGCAGCCTCAGGAAGAGCGGCTCCAGCATCTCCCCGGTCTCCGCAATGGGACAATCGGTCTGCATGATGGAGCCGACTGTCGCGTCCGAGCCCTGCTGCTGAAGGGCGGCGAGCAGGTCGGCACGGAGCAGGATACCCACGGGACGTCCGCCATCCACCACCGGAAAGTCCTGCTGGGAGCCCTGCAGGATGAGGTCCACGGCCCGGGACAGCGGTGCTTCAGGCGCCAGGGTCTTGAAGTCCGTAATCATCACCCGGCTCACGGGGATGCCGGCCAGGGCGGACTTCATCTGCACCAGGCTGGCCTCCTCGCCGGCCCCGATCCACACGAAGAAGGCGATGAACAGGAGCATGGGGTTCCCGAAGAGCCCTGCGAGTCAGAAGGCCAGCGCCAGCCCCTGGCCGATCCCCGCCGCGATAGCGGTGGCCCGGGTGTACTCCAGGCGCAGGGCCAGCAGGGCCCGCAGCACCCGGCCCCCGTCCATGGGGAAGGCGGGAATGAGGTTGAAGAGGGCCAGGAAGAGGTTCGCGCCCATCAGCCGCTCAAGGAAGGGACCCGTGGCGATGGTCAGCTCTTCGAGTGGGCGCAGCGTCTGCGAGAAGACCAGCCAGGCGAAGAGCGCGAGGACGATGGCGACGTTCACGGCAGGTCCGGCCAAGGCCACCCAGAGCTCCTGCACTGGCTTGTCGGGCATGCGCTCCAGCCGCGCCACGCCCCCGATGGGATAGAGCGTGATGTCGCGAGTAGCAATGCCGTAAGCCCGCGCGGTCAGGGCATGACCGTACTCGTGCAGCACCACGCAGAGGAAGACCGCGAGGATGAAGAGCAGGCCCTCCAGGATGCCCGGCAATCCACCGGACCCGTGCGTCCAGGCCACGAAGGCCAGGATGAGCAGGAAGGTCGCATGAATGTAGATATCGATTCCGGCGAACCGGCCCAGCTTCCACTGCCAACGCATCGCTCGACTCCAGACAGTGTATGTTCAGAAGTTCGCATCCATGGGATGGATGTTTCCTGATCTGAGATGCCTCCTGGCAGGCTTCTGTCCTTGGCGGATCGTCCACCTGCGTCCCGCATGCCCCCTAGTCCACACCGGAGGGCTGCTATTGCAGGACGGAATCACGTTTGCCTCGGAGGCCCACGGAGAGGTTCTCGCCGATGTCCGCATGCGGCCAGGGATCCCTGGTGATTCGCGAGGCCCGCCTGGAAGAGGCATCCAGGACCATTCAGAGCGGGGTGATGTGTTCGTGGCAGGCAGATCACGTCATCCGATCGCCTACTCAGCCACCACGAACTGGCTCACTTGGGCTGAAAGGGGCTCAGGGGCTTGGTCACCGTACTCCCTGCGGCCGGGGTCTTGGAGAAGAGCTTCTGGCCGGGGCCGGACTGCGTGTACGTGATGATCAGATCCGGCATGGTGAACTTGGCCTGGCTGAGTTGCTTGAAGGCTTCCATGAGCTTGGGATGCCCCGTGTAGAGATGGAAGTAGATGCTGTATCCCTGGGCCTCGTTGGCCTTGTACTGCGGCCGGACACCAAATGCGAAGATATCCTTGCCCTGAAGCTCCTGTTCCAGCGCGGCCTTTTCCGTCGGATTCAGGTTCGCATATAAGGAATATAGGCTTTGCCCCCAGGGGCCGACGATCTGCTCCTTCAGGTTCATCGTCAACTCGGGTGTGACCGAATAGTAGGCCGTGGAGCCCAGGTTGATCTTGCCTTTGAGCTCGATCGTGGAGTGGTAGGGCTGCCCGGTGTAGTCCTCGAGGGCCTTCCCGACGAAGGAGGAATCGAGCAGCTGGCCCTTGAGTGATGAGAGATCGAGCCCACCACCTGCCAGGGCCGGAGAAACCAGCTGCATGAACAGGATCGAAACCACCCAGCCTTTTCTCAACATCGTTCTCTCCCGCTTGTTCATTGCGCGTCGATATCCACAACGGCCACCCGCTTCCCGGCCGAGGCCCCCTCGAGGGGATCCGCCGTGACATCCAGCACGACAACCCGCTTGCCCGTTGCAGAGCCCGTGACTCCGTCGGCGACGATATCCAGGGTGATCCAGCGTCGGCCGGGCGGTTCCGGCGGCGGAGGACTGGGATGAAGGGTGCCGCCGGGCATGGGAGGAACGGAGACTCGAGCGGGAGCCTGAGTCCCGACCGGAAACTGGACCGGCCGGGGCTGCAGCGCAGGAGCGACCAGGAGGACGGCATTCCTTCGGAGATCCTCCGGGCGAAGCTCACCAAGGGGGGTGCTTGAATCCAGGGTTGCGGTGAGCGAAAGGGAACCGCTCGGCCAGGCACGCCCCTCTCCGAGGGGCCAGGTACCCGCGTGGGTCATCCCCGGCTGGATCGCCGGGATCGAAACCTGCCCGCCGAACCAGGAAGGAGCGCCGGCGCTTGCCTGGAAACGCAGCACCGTGGCCTCGGAGGGCGCCGAGCCGTCATTCCGAATGGCGAACCGCACACGCTGGTTGCCCGTGATCGGATCGCCTTCGTGAAGCCCGGAGGGCCCTTCCAGCTGGATCAGCTTCAGCTTCGGCAAGGCTTTCCGGATGGGAGGCTGAGGAGGTGGAACCCTCCCCGCAGGAGGCGCCGGGGCGGTCGAGGGTAGGATCGCCGGAGAGGTCCTGGCTGGTGGGACGGCCAAGCCGGCCAGGCATCCCAGGGAGAGCGCGGCAGCCACCCAGCCGCGACCGGCGCAACGGCAACCTGAGCGGGCCATGATCCTGCATTCTCGCAATCGTTCCATCCTTTGCGTACCAGAGCCGGCGCCGCTGGTTGATTCCATCGGGACCGCGTGACAGAGCCTACGTCCATGGGTGAAGGTTGCTCCCAAACCTAAGGGAGAATCCTGGGCTTTGTCAACGCAGCCCACGGACGCGCCGCAGAGCCATCGCGTTCCCACCCTCCTCATTCGATCACCCCCCTGCGCCACCCTGCGTCAAACTGGCTTATGGAGGGAGATGCGCCATGGATATGCCGTGTCTGAAGCTGTCGCTGCTGAAGGAGCGCCTGGCCGTCTGCCGCCTGGAGCCCTCGGTGACTCCACCTGCGTGGGCCCTCTCCGGAGACCTCTGCTCCATCACCCGGACCCCGGAGGAGCTCTCCGTGGTCTGCCGCGAGGGCGTCGTGCCCTTGGGCATCCGTTGCGAACGGGGCTGGCGCGCCTTCAAGGTGCAGGGGCCCCTGGACTTCGGGCTGACGGGCATCCTGGATGCCCTCACGGATCCCCTGGCCCGGGCGGGCATCAGCATCTTCGCCCTCTCGACCTTCGATACCGACTACCTGATGGTGCGGGAAGCCCATCTCGAGGAAGCCATCATCGCCCTGAATGGGGCGGGTCACCGCGTAGGCCCAGCCTGAGATGGAACGAACCCAGGGGCGTGGTGTCCTCTTCTCCCTGCTGGCCTTCAGCTCCTGGGGGTGCCTGCCGTTGTTCTGGCGCCTGCTCGGGGCCCAGAGCCCCCTGGACATCCTCGCCCATCGCATCCTGTGGTCCTTGCCCTTTGCGCTGGCCCTCACGGCCCTGTTGAGGAAGCCGAGCGTGCGCGAGGTCTTCGGATCCCGGCGCATCTTCCTCTCCGTGCTCCTCTCGGGCACCCTCATCGGCGTGAACTGGGGGGTCTACATCTGGGCCGTCAACAGCGGCCGCAACATCGAAGCGAGCCTCGGGTACTACATGAACCCCCTCTTCACCATGGCCCTGGGCTTCGCCTTCCTCCGCGAGCGCCCCACGGGACTCCAGTGGGCGGCCATCACCTGCGCTGCCCTGGGCATTGGGATCCGGCTGGCGGGCTTCGGCCGCTTCCCCCTCACGGCCCTCGTGCTCATGGGGACCTTCGGCTTCTATGGCCTCGTGAAGAAGCGCGCAGGCCTCGACACCCTCACGGCCCTGGCGGGGGAGACCCTCCTGCTGGCCCCGCTGGCCCTCGGGTTCATCCTCTTCGAAGCCTGGCGCGGGTCAGGGGGCGTGCTCAGCGGCCATCCCGCCACCGTCGCACTGCTGGTCCTGGCCGGTCCCGTCACGGCCCTGCCCCTCTGGTGGTTCGCCCTGGGCGCCCGCTCGATCCCCCTCTCCATGGTGGGCTTCTTCCAGTTCATCTCCCCCACCCTGCAGCTCCTCCTGGGGGTGTTCGTCTTCGGGGAGGCCTTCGGGCGCGAGAACGCCATGAGCTTCGGCTTCATCTGGGGAAGTCTGCTGCTCTATGCCTTGTCCTATATACCGGCCTTCCGGAACGCGTGACATCAATCCAGACAGCGGGATCCCTGACGGATAGCGCCTAGGAGCGTGTGGACGAGCATGGAGAGCGCCGCCCTAATGGCATCTCCATCATCCCAGTTCTCGACCTCCTGCCAGGACTCCAAGACATGCTCGTAGCGCGCCCGCAGCTCCTGCTGAAGATCGCGCCAAGCCCTTTCGTCCACTCGCCCGACGGTGTTCCAGATGGCTCGCCAATCCGCCGGCGTCGTGTCCCGTGTCAGGAGTTACCATTCATGGATTTCGAGGTAGAAGGTCACATGAGCCACATGGGCCGCAATCGAGGCGCCTTCCCGCCCCATCGGGATCGAGGCCTTCTCCGCCGGTACCCCGGCCAGGGTCTTGAACAGGGACGTCCCCTTGTCCAGGTACAGTCCGTGATGCAGAGTGAAGCTTTCCTCGAACAACTGCATCATTATTCAAACAAGTAGCGCTGGGTGTCCATGGTGGGTTTCACGGGTCCGCTCGCATTGTTCCGAGGATCTCCTTTCGGATGCTACCCGAATGGAAACGGTTTGCAGTGGGAATCCCCTGGATCGCGCATGCGCCCAGCCGCATCCAATCCTCCGGGCACCATCCACCTCCCGGGAGCGGCCGTGTTCCTATCCTTTTCTCTCTTGTTCACGACCTCATTGGCTCTTGCTGCGGTCGAGCTCAAGCCCGGCATGTCCGCACCCGCCTTCGAGGCCCGGGACCAGAATGGCGCTACCGTTCGCTTGGCCGACTTCAAGGGCTCCCGCTCGGTGGTGCTCTACTTCTACCCGAAGGATGACACGCCGGGCTGCACGGCCCAGGCTTGCTCCCTGCGGGACGGCTATTCGGCCATCCAGGAGACGGGCGCCGTGGTGCTCGGTGTCAGCGCCGACGACGAGAAGAGCCATGCGGCCTTCGCCAAGAAGTACCAGCTGCCCTTCAGCCTCCTCGCCGATCCGGACAAGAAGATCATCCAGGCCTATGGCGTGAAAATGGCCGTCCTCGGTGTCGCAAAACGCTGGACGTTCATCATCGACAGGGGGGGCGTGGTCCGGCACATCATCAGCGATGTGGATACCGCCAAGCACGACCGGCAGGTCCTGGAGCTGTTGAAGAAACTCTAACTCCTCAAATACGAGGCGCCGTTCACATCGACGATGCAGCCCGTGAGGAAGTCGGTGCCCGGTCCCGCCAGGAACAGGGTGACGTTCGCGATCTCCTCGGGCTCGGCCACTCGGCCCAGGGGACTCTGGGCGCGCACCGCATCACCGCCCGGCCCCTGGAGGTGGTCCAAGGCCATGTCCGTGGCCACCCAGCCGGGCGCGACGACGTACACGAAGACCCCATGGGGCCCCAAGGTCTGGGCCAGGGACTGGCTCATGGCGTTGAGACCGGCCTTGCTGGCGGCGTAGGCAGGGGCGGAAGGCTCGCCCCGGAAGGCGCCCCGGGAGGAGATGTTCACGATCTTCCCGCCGCCCTGCTCGATCATGTGCCTGGAGGCCCAGTAGGTCAGGTGGGCGGGTCCCAGCAGATTGGCATTGAGTGTCCGGTCCCAGGCCTCGCGCCACGAATCGAAGCTGATCTCCGCCAGGGGGTGGTGCTCGTAGATGCCAGCATTGTTCACCAGCACCTGCACGGTGCCCAGCGCCTCCACCGCCTGGCTCATCAGACGCTCCGCCTGGCGTGGATCCGAGAGGTCCGCCTGCAGCAGGGCATGGGGCCCTCCCGGCAGCTCCGCGAGGGTCCGCTCCGCCGCTTCGAGGTTCTGATGGTAGTGGACGCCCACCCGGGCACCCTCCTGGGCGAAGGCCAGGGCGATGGCTTTCCCGATGCCCCGGGAGGCCCCCGTGACGAGCACCCGGATCCCTTCGAAACGACGCGTCATCTCTCCTCCACAGGGGTGCCCGCGTGGCGCCGGCCCTGGACCAGTGTCGAGTGCCGGCTCCCGCGGTGGCAAGCCGCGAAGTGACATCGATTCATGCCAACCGGCGCGAACAGGCGTGCCGTTCCAGACCGACGTCCGCCGAACCAATCGCACCGGATACAATGAGGTCCCGGGGAATTCCCCCGTTCCGCACACCGCCGCATCACGCCAGAAAGATGGGTTCGATGAGGGTTGACACGCTGGGAGCCATGCCTTGGATCGTCATCAACTGACCCTCTCGCTCTTTGAAGGCTGCCTCGCGGTCTGCCGGCTCCCGGCCAACAGCCAGGTACCCACCTGGGCGTTCGCCAAGGGCCCGCTGAACTCCATCACCCGCTCCGAAAGGGAACTGTCCGTCATCTGCGCCGAGGGTGCGGTGCCTTCCGGCGTCCGCTGCGAGCGTGGCTGGCGGGTGATGAAGGTGGAGAACCCCCTGAACTTCGCCCTCACGGGCATCCTGGTCTCCCTGGCGGTTCCCCTGGCCGAGGCCGGCGTCAGCATCTTCACCGTCTCCACCTTCGACAGCCAGTACCTCATGGTCAAGGAGGCCAGCATCGAGGTGGCCCTGAAGATCCTCGTCAACGCGGGCCACGAGATCCAGGTGCACTGACGCCTAGAAGAAGCTGGGATGCTCGCTCGCGCTGAGGCGCGGGTTCGAAGCCAGGAACCGGAGCACGGCCTCCCGCACCTCCGCAGCCGTCGTGGCCTTCTGGATGCCCTTGTGCAGCTCGTGGCCGAAGAAGAAGTTCTTGGCGAAGTACGTGGTGAACTCCATGAGGCGGCCGTAGGCGCGGTCCGGTGGGAAGTCCTCCAGGACGTAGCGGTAGAAGCGTTCCCAGACCTCGGTATGGTCGATCTCGACCGGAGGCAGGCCCGCGAACTCCCGGAAGATCCATGGTTTCACGGCTGCGATCCGCCCAAGCATGAGCCCGGCCAGGGGCTCGAACCATTCACGGTGGTCCACCACATCCTTGGGCGAGCAGACGTCCCCATTGCCGATGACCGGCAGACGTGTCTGGCTGGCGATCCAGGGGAATTCCCGCCAGCGGGCATGCCGCTTGAGCATCTCCCCTGAGTAGCGGGGATGGACCGTGAGGGCATGGACATCGTGATCCTCGAAGAGCCGCAGGCGCTCCACGAAGGGCTCTCGCCAGCGCCCGGGATCGTCCCCCAGGCGGCACTTGACCGTGAGGGTGCCCTGGTAGATACGGCGGATCCGGGCGAGCACCTCGCGCAGCGTCCCGAAATCCCTGAAGAGGGCGGTACCGGAGGCCTGCTGCTGGATCTTGGGAGCGGGGCACCCCAGGTTGAGGTCGATGGCGAAGGCCTCCAGCGTCGCCGCCTTGCGGAAGACGGCTTCGATGTCCTCGCTTCCGGAGATGCGGAACTGGTAGATCACCCGTCCCTCCTCGGGCCGGCGCTTGGTGAAGGGGGAGATGTCGGATTTCTCGCGCAGGAACGCCGAGGCGGAGACCATCTCCGTGAAGAGCGCACCGCACCCGCCGAAGTCCGCCAGCAGGCGGCGGAAGGCAGAGTTGGTGACTCCGGCCATGGGTGCCAGGAAGAGCCCGGGCGTGACGACCTGGCCGTGGATGGTTGTGCTTGCGAACATTCCGACCCTCGCCTTCAGGATACGACGTGCCGGGCCGAGACCGCGAGGCGGCTAGACTGGAGGTGGATGTGCTCCATGGATGCTTGCGAACCCGGACAGGCCACGGCCTTTTCTCCGCTGAAGACGCGGATCTTCATGGCCATCTGGATCGCGAACATGGCTTCCAACATCGGCTCCCTGATCCAGAGCGTGGGCGAGAAGTGGCAGATGACCCAGCTCACGCCGTCGACGCTGATGGTCGCCCTCATCGAGACCGGCACCACCCTCCCGATCCTGGTCCTGGGGCTCGCCGCGGGCGCCATCGCCGACATCGTGGACCGGCGCAAGTGGCTCATCGCCACGCAGGTCTTCATGATGGGCGTGGCGGCGGTCCTGTCCCTGCTGACCTTCCTGCACCTGGTCACGCCCATGATCCTGCTGGTGATGGCCGTGCTCATCGGCATCGGCTCCTCGCTCAGCATGCCGGCCTTCCAGGCCATCGTGCCGGAGATCCTGCCCAAGCGGGAGCTGAGCGGCGGTGTGGCCCTCAACAGCGCGGGCTACAACGTCAGCCGCATCGCGGGTCCAGCCCTTGGCGGCGCCATCGTGTCTGTAATGGGAGCGGGCTGGGCCTTCCTCTTCAACGCCGTTTCCTTCCTGGCCGTCGTCGCGGTCCTCTGGAAGTGGAGGCGTCAGGTATCCTCCCACGACCTTCCCTCCGAGCGTTTCCTGGGCGCCATGAAAGTTGGCTTTAGCTATGTCCGCCACAGCCGGCCACTGCAGGTGATCCTGGTGAGGACCATCGGCTACATCTGGTTCAGCGGCGTCATCCTCTCCCTCCTCCCCGCCCTCGCCATCCATCAGCTGAAGCTGGGTTCCGGGGGCTTCGGCCTGCTCATGAGCTGCTTCGGCGCCGGGGCCGTGAGCATCACCTTCGTCCTTCCTTGGCTCCGGGCCCGCTATTCCGCCAACCAGCTCCTGGCAGGCTTCACGGTCATCGGCGCCCTGGCGCAGGCTGTCATCGCCGCCGCACCCAACACCCTCACGGTGGGCATCTGCCTCTTTTTCGCGGGAACCGGCTGGCTTGCCATCTTCTCCGGCATCAACACCGCCATTCAGGTCTCCGTGCCCTCCTGGGTGAAGGCCCGGGCCTTCGGGGCCTACCAGATGGCCTGGGGTGGGGCCATCGCGCTGGCCTCGGCCTTCTGGGGGGCCGTCGCTGAACGCCTGGGGCTCCCGGCGGGCTTTGCGCTGTCCGCCCTGGGCATGATCCTCGTCCTCCTCCTCATCGGACGGATGCGCATCACGGCCTTCGATGAGGAGCAGGACGTGTCCCCGCACACGGATACTCCCCATTCGGACACGACCATCCCGCTGGATGCGGGCCCCATCCTCGTGCAGTTGGAATACCGGATCCCAAAAGAGAGTGAGACCCCCTTCCGTGAGGCCATGCAGGAGGTTCGCAAGCTGCGGCTGCGGGATGGAGCCATGCGCTGGGCCCTCTTCCAGGAACCTACCGAGGCAGGGGAAGGACTTCTCCGGTTCATGGAGTGCTACCTCAGCTCCAGCATGGGCGAGCACCTGCGCCAGCATCACCGCAACACCAACGCCGACCGCGAGATCCTTGCGAAGGCCTTCCGCCTGGACCCCACCGGAAAGCCCATGGCTCGCCACCTGGTCGCCGTCGGCGATGAGGAGCCCTCGCTGCTGCAGCGGCTCTGGCAATAGCAAGTTGGTCTTGCGAAAGCGTGGGACACGGCGATAGTGGTCCATGTCTCTCGAATCATCAGAGACCTGAGGAGGATGATCTGAATCCCCTTCGTCGGCTGTCCATCCATCTAGCGATCCTGTTCGTGCTCGCCTTGGCTGCCTGCGGCGGAGGTGCAGGGTCAGGTTCGACGGAAACCTCCGGCCGGGTCTACGCGGCGACCCATGTGGTGATCCTGGTCATCGATGGTCCTCGCCAAAGCGAGATGTGGCAAGCCTCGCCGAGGACGAACATCCCTCGCTTGGCCCAGGACCTCGCACCCTCGGGCACCCTCCTGTCCGGATTCCGCAACAACGGCCCCACGTACACCAATTCAGGCCATACCGCGCTCACGACCGGCTTCTACGAAGACATCGAGAACTCCACCGGCTCCCAGCTCCCCAGCCATGCAGGCATCTTTCAGCATTTCCTGGCTGCCTCAGGTCTCCCTGCGAGTTCCGCCTGGGTCATCGCCTCCAAAGACAAGCTTGCGATCTTGGGGAACACCACCCAGTTCGGCTGGAGTGACGCTTTCCGACCTTCTCTCTGGTGTGGGGTGGGCGGTGGAGGTCCGGGAAGCGGTTACGCCGACGATGCCGACACCGTGGCCAAATTCAAATCAGTGTTGTCCCTGTACCAACCCCGTCTCGTTCTTATTAACCTGAAAGAGCCCGATGCTTCCGCCCATGCTGGGATTTGGAATGACTATCTGGCTGGGCTGTCTTCGTCGGACGCCTATGCCGCAGATATCTGGAACACGCTCCAAACAGATCCTACCTATGCTGGAACCACCGCCTTCTTCGTGACGCATGACCATGGCCGTCACTTGGACGGCATTGGCGGTGGCTTCGTCAGTCACGGCGACTCCTGCACGGGGTGCCGCGCCGTGGCACTCCTGGCGATGGGACCGGATTTCCGGAGCGGGGTTGAGATCTTGTCAGGCGGGGAGTTGATCGATCTCCCGGTCACGGTGGCGGACATTCTCGGGTTCCCACTGTCCGGGACTTCCGGTCGTGTGCTCGACGAGCTGCTGAAGTGACACCCCACTTGTCAAGGCAACGGTTTCGCTGAACCCGTGAAACGCTTCTCCATCCGGATGTCCTCCCACATCCGCCCCTGCCAGTAGGTGAAGTCCGGTATCCGCCCGATCTCCGTGTAGCCCAGCTTCCGGTAGGTGTGGATCGCGGGGGCATTGAACGAGAACACGCCCAGCTCGATTCGCGTCAGGCCTGCTGCCCAAATCTGGTCTTCCAGGTAGCGCATGGCCTGGGTGCCGAGCCCACGTCCGCGGGCCAAAGCTTCACCCACCGTGATTCCGACCCAGGCCGTGCCCGGCTCTGCATGGAACAGGTGGTCGGGATCAACCATGTAGTTCATCTCGCCGACCAGTCTCCCCTCCAGGAAGATCAGGAACATGGCGTGGTCCCGCATCCGTGCGGACAGCTCTTCCAGGGTGACCACCGAACGCTGTGTCAGATCCGCTTCGCAGCGGTTGGGCCGCATCAAGGGAATGAGCGCAGGGTCGCTCTCCCAGCGGGAAAAGGCCTCCGCCACCTCCCGCGTCGGAAGGGTGAGCCGCTCAAAGGTGGGAGACGACATGACGGTTCGCAGCCTCAGTTGTGGACGCCTGGCGCCTCGCGCCCGGTCTTCTCCACGTATTCGGTATAGGTGCCCGGGTAGAGCATGGGGCCCTCGTGCTCCTCGCCGCCCAGCTCCAGCACGCGGTTGGCCAGGCCCCGCAGGAAGGTGCGGTCGTGGGAGACGAAGAGCATGGTGCCTTCGAAGTCCTTCAGGGCCTCGACGAGCATCTCCTTGGTGGCCAGGTCCAGGTGGTTGGTGGGCTCGTCCAGCACCAGGAAGTTGGGGGGATAGAGGAGCATGCGGGCCATGACCAGGCGGGACTTCTCGCCGCCTGAGAGGGCGCGGATGGGCTTGTCCACGTCGTCCCCGGAGAACTGGAAGGCCCCCAGCACATTGCGCAGCACGCCGAGGCCTTCCGTGGGGAAGTCCTTCTGCATCTGCTCCAGCACCGTCAGCGCGGGATCCAGCAGGTCCAGGGACTGCTGGGCGAAGTAGCCCACCTGCAGGCTCGCCCCCAGCTTCACCTCGCCGGCGTCCGGCGCCAGAGCCCCGGAGACCATCTTCAGGAGGGTGGACTTGCCCGCGCCGTTCTGTCCCATGACGCACCAGCGCTCGCCACGCCGGATGTGGAAGTCGAAGTCCTTGTAGATCGTCCGGGTCCCGTAGCTCTTGGCGATGCCCTTCAGCATGGCCACGTCGTCGCCCGAGCGCTGGGGCGCCCGGAAGTCCCACTTCACAATGCGCCGCTTCTTGGGCAGCTCGATACGCTCGATCTTCTCCAGGGCCTTCACACGACTCTGCACCTGGGCCGCCTTGGCGGCGTGGGCGGAGAAGCGCTCGATGAAGCGCTGCTCCTTGGCGAGCTTGGCCTGCTGGCGCTCGTAGGCCGCCGCCTGGTTCGCCTCGCGAATGTCCCGCTCCCGCACGTAGAAGTCGTAGTCGCCGGAGTAGGTCGTGATGTCGCCGCCATCGATCTCCAGCACCTTGGTCACGATGCGGTTCATGAAGTCCTTGTCGTGGGAGGTCATGAGCAGCGTGGCGCTTACGCTCTTCAGGTAGCTCTCCAGCCAGAGGATGGACTCGATGTCCAGGTGGTTGGTGGGCTCGTCCAGCAGCAGCACGTCGAAGGTGCCCAGGAGCACCTTGGCCATGGAGACGCGCATCTTCCAGCCACCGGAAAGGGCGCCCACATCCCCGTCGATCTGCTCGTCCGTGAAGCCCAGCCCGTGCAGGCAGGCGCGAGCCTTGGCCTCCAGCTCGTAGCCGCCCAGGTGCTGGTATTCCTCCTGCACGTGGCCGAAGCGCTCCAGCACGGTGTCGAAGTCCTCCGCCTCGTGATCGGCCATGGCGTGTTCGAGTTCCATCAGCTCGTGGTGCAGGTCCCCCAGGCGCCCGCTGCCGGCGATGGCCTCGTCCAGCACGGGCCGGCCCGCCATCTCGTCCACCTCCTGGCGGAAGTAGCCGATGGAGAGCTTCTTGGGCAGGCTGATCACGCCGTCGTCGGGCTGCTCCTCGCCCATGATCATGCGGAACAGCGTGGACTTCCCCGCCCCATTGGGTCCCACCAGGCCGAACTTCTCGCCCGGGTTGAGCTGGAAGGAGGCGTCGATGAAGAGGACCTGCTTGCCGTACTGCTTGCTGACGTTGGAGAACGAGATCATGGAACCCCATCGGGAAGGCCGCGGCACCATCCGCGATCGGAGGATTCCAGACTACCGTCCCGGGCGGACTCCCGCCAAACGGCTACGTGCTCTCGGGCTCCTCGGGGCGGCGCCACCCGAAGAGGGCGATGAGCAGCAGCACCCAGCCCACCAGGTCGAAGAGCGACATGGACAGGTTGATCCACGTGAGCACCTGGCGCGTCTGGGTGGCGGCCATGCCCGAGTCCTGGCCCCCGATGAGCCAGAACAGGTAGCCCATCCGCGCGATCACGCTGATGAGCATCATGGCGAAGGCCAGCAGCGACAGCATCGACACCTTCGGGTGCACGGACCAGCGCACGATGGAGAGCACGATCCCCACCACCAGCACCAGCAGGAAAGGCAGGTGGGTCACCTGGGAGAAGAGGACGGCCGAAAGCCTGGATTCGATCATGGGACGGTCCTTCCTGGAGTCTGGTTCTAGAGGGGTATCATTTTCGCCAAGTTTTCGCCATGCTCGGTCCAGCGATCCACGCTGAGTCAAGGAGGCAATCCCATGAAGGGAGCAGACTTCCCCACAACCATGGCCGCGTTCACGGAGCGCTTCGGGAGCGAGGAGGCCTGCCGGGCCTACCTGATCCAGCAGCGGTGGCCCCAGGGCTTCCGCTGTTCGCGCTGCGGGCACGACCGGGGCACGCAGCTGGCTGCCTGGGACCGCTGGGAATGCCGGAGCTGTCGCAATCAGGCATCTCTCGTGGCCGACACGGCTCTGCGCGGGACGCGCAAGCCCCTGCGATTGTGGTTCCTGGCCATGTATCTCGTGACGATGTCCAAGGGCGGGATTTCGGCCAAGGAGCTTCAGCGTCAGTTGGGGCTGAGGGCCTACCAGACGGCCTGGACCTGGCTCCACAAGCTGAGGGCTGCGATGGTGGATCCCGATCGTGCGCTGTTGGAGGGCGAGGTGGAAGCCGACGAAGCCTAGGAGCCTGTCCAAGTAACAAGTTCAGAAGCCATCCCGCGAAGGGAGCGGA
>CAYZND010000022.1:0-18420 GCA_964479495.1 uncultured Mesoterricola sp. | reverse complement strand
GAGATCTAGTACGGTCTCGTGGGCTCGGAGATGTGTATAAGAGACAGTTCCTCGAATCCCTCTACATGGTGGTCATCACCTTGCTGACCATCGGGTTCCAGGAAGTGCACCCCCTCTCGGCCCACGGGCGTATCTTCACGATGCTGATCGCCATCGTCGGGGCTGGCACGGCGATCTTCGCGGCAGGGAAGGCCGCGGAGATCATCATCGAAGGCGAGGTCCACGGCTACCGCATGAGGCGCAGAATGGAACAGCACATCCAGGATCTGAAGAACCACTACATCATTGCGGGCTTCGGGCGCGTGGGGCACCAGGTGGCCGAGGACTTCCACGACGCCGGCCTTCCCTATGTGGTGATCGACACCAAGCCCGAGACCGTGAACGAGCTCCAGCCCAAGGGTGTGCCCCACATCGTCGGGGATCCCACGCTGGACGAAGTGCTGGAGGAGGCCGGCATCCTACGGGCCAAGGGCCTGGTCGCCTGCTCGGACTCGGACGTGTCGAACGTCTATGTGACCCTCTCCGCCCGGGCGTTGAATGCCGGGCTCTACATCGTGGCGCGAGCCAGCCAGCGGGAGACCGAGAAGAAGCTCAAGATGGCAGGAGCGGACCGCGTGGTGTCGCCGTACTTCATCTCGGGACGCCGCATGGCGGCCATGGTCACGCGGCCGGTCACCAGCGACTTCCTGGACACCGTCTCCCACGGGGGGGAGCTGGAGTTCCGGCTCCATGAAATCCCCGTTCCCACCCGGTCATCCCTGGCGGACCGGACAATCGCCGAATCCCAGATCCGGACCCGCTGCGGTGCCATGGTGCTGGCCATCCACAAGGCCACAGGCACCCTCGAGCTTCAGCCCCAGGCGAACTCCGTCATCCATGCGGGAGACACGCTCGTGGTGATCGGTACCACGGGGCAGATCGAGTCGCTGATCAAGACCATGATGTGAGGCCCGCGGATCGTTCACATCAACCTTCATGATCTCAATATGAACTGCTGCACGAATGGCCCGCGCGGTGTTGGGCCTGGAACATTCGCTCGCTAGACTGAGGAGTCCTACGGACAGGGCTGGGCTCTGGCTTGAGCCTGCCTGTCGGCTGGGGCGCGAAGCCCTCGAACAGCTTGAATTGATCAACTTCTGCGCGGCTTCCGCGCCTGGAGAAAGGACTGCCATGTCTCAGCCCAAACTCGGAAATCCCGCCGTCGTCGGCCTGGCCGGCTTCGGCCTGACCACACTCGTGCTGCAGTTCCACAACGCGGGCTGGTGCGGGGTCGGTCCCGTGTTCGCCCTTGCCATTGTTTTCGGCGGACTCGCCCAGCTCGTGGCTGGGCTCCAGGAGATGAAGACCGGCAACAATTTCGGCTATTGCGCTTTCACCGGCTATGGCGCCTTCTGGATTGCCTTCGCCCTGATCCTCCTGGGCAACCGCTACAAGATCTTCGAGAGCAGCGCCACCGACATCGGCTGGTTCCTGGTGGCCTTCACGATCTTCACGGGCATCCTCTGGATCGGCAGCCTGCGCATCAGCAAGGCCCTGGCCCTCACCTTCACCCTGCTCCTGATCGGGTTCATCTTCCTGGACCTGGGCCACTTCTTTAACCCGATCTGGAACAAGATCGCCGGCTACGAGCTGATGCTCTGCGCCTTCAGCGCCTGGTACATCATGGCCCACATCATCTATCACGACCTCGCCGGCCGGAACCTGCTGCCCGTGGGCGAACCCTGGCTGGACTGAGCGACCGACCCTACTCCCCGCAGCCGGTGACGAAGGCCTTGGACTGAGCCAGGGCCTGACCTTCGAAGAGGGCACCGCCTTCCACCAGATGGAGCCCCGCTTCGCGGCTCCACTGGGCAAAGGCGGTGTCCTCTTTGTAGATCCACTCCACGGCCCAGCGCAGGCTCGGTTTCGCGGCCTCCAGGAGCTCGGGGAAAGGCATGGGATCCTCGGCCTTCATGCCCAGACTGGTGGCCTGGATCACTCCGGCGGGAGCGAAGCGAACGACCTCATCGCGGCTCAGGGCCTCCTTGCGGGAAGCCAGGAGCCATGGGCGGCGCAGCTCCTCGAGCACGGTAAGGGTCGTATGCGCCACACCACCGCTGCCCACCACCAGCACGGGACCGGGCGCGAGCTTCGTCAGGGCCTCGCGCAGGGCCACGGCGTCGGTGTTCGCGCTCTGCCAGGGTTGACCGGGGGCCCGCCGCCAGAGCGTATTGAGGGGTCCTTGGAGCCCCAGCAGGGGTGGCAGGGTCTCTTTCAGGGGCGCGGTGAGGCTCGCCCCCAGGATGGGCAGGCACTCGAGGGCCTCCAGGGCCTCATCGGCGGTGCCGCAGTCCAGAGGCAGGTAGAGCAGGTCCTTGAAGGCGGCCTGGAAGCGCGGGTTGTGGAAGCCGGGGCCCCGGGAGTGGAGCACCGGCGACCCCAGCACCCCGCAGAGGCCGTGGTTCCGGGTCAGCTTGTGCACACGCCAGCCGCGCATGGTGGAGAGGGGCACCTGCCCAGGCGCGGCCGAAGGACCGTCGTCGGGTGCAGCGTAGGTGAAGGCGCCTCCCCATGCCTGCTGAAGGCACCGGCTGGCGATGCCTTTCGCCCCCATGAGGAAGGCCGAGAGGAGCAGGCCGTGATCCCGGGCCCAGGCGAGGACCGGCTTCAGGCGGGCATTGTCCGACAGCGTCGCGGCGTGCCCCACCCACTTGTAGGCATCGCCCTCGGGCAGGACCTGCAGCCGCGCCTCCAGGTCGAATACGCCCGGCGCCACATGCACGGAACGGATGAGGCGGATGTGGGAGCGATGGGCCTGCAGGGCTTCGGGGATGGGGAGGTCCCACTCCAGGTCGAGCCAGGAGGGCCGGCCATCCGCCGCGACCAGGAGCCGTTCGAGGCGCTCCGCCTCGCTGCCCTCCCAGCGTCCGCCTTCGCTGGCGCGCCGGTTCGTCACCACGCATCGACGGCCCAGCCCGCGGATCAGTTCTTCTGGCTCCAGGTCCGGGAACAGGTCCAGACGCAGCTCCGGCATGGCCTCCGATGGCAGGCGTTTGGCACAGGCCAGGGCCTCATCCCAGGTGGGATGGGTCAGGGGAACGATGTAGAAAGGGATCAAGCTCATGGGACCTTCCGGGGAGTATGAAGATCAAGGTGTTCCAGGATGAGCGCGGCCGCTCGTCCTCGAACCGTGAGGGTCACGTCGCTATCTCGAACCTGGATCTCCACGAAGATCAGGCCGGACCCGAGCCAGCGCAGCCATCCCGAACCTCTGGGAGGCCGATCCCGGTCCTCGAGGGTGAGGTGAGACCAGGGAATCGAGACGGATCGTCCCCAAAGGCCCAGGGAGAGAGGGAAGGGCGGCACGATGTGGAGAGCCTTCGTCCCGATCCGAAGGTGGAGCGGGAACTCGCTCGTGTGGCCACCTGAGGAATGAGGAAGGACGGTTTTCACCCATCGGCGCGTGTGAAGGATCAGATCGTCCCGGCGAGGATAGGCTTCCGCAAGGCGCTGCAGTGCCCCTCCCCTGGCGATCAGTGCCGGCAGCAGAAGGAAGAGGAAAACCGCCCCTGCAGCGAACACCCAAGGCTCCCCTCGGGCATCTGTCGGCACCGCGAGCCCAAGGTGGTTCAAGGGGCCTCCCGCTTCGCGGCCTGCCAGGCGGCCTCGAGGCCCTCAAGATCCTGGGCCTCCCAGCCCCCATGGGTCATGGCGTGATCTTCAACCTTCTGGAAGCGGGACTTGAAGCGCTGCATCTGGCGGCGGAGGGCGCGGTCGGGATCGATGCCCTTCTTGCGGGCCCACTGGACCAGGCTGAAGAGGACGTCGCCAAACTCGTCCTCCACCCGCTCCATGGTCGATTCCGCCTGGAGCTCGGCGATCTCCTCCCGCACCTTGTCCAGCACACCATCCAAGTCGGGCCACTCGAAGCCCACCCTGGCGCAGCGCTTGCCGATCTCCATGGCTTCGTCCAGGGGCGAGAGGCTCTTGGCGATGCCGTCCAGCAGGCGCGGGTCCGTGTCGTGCCCCAGTTCCGCCTTCTCGCTCTGCTTGATGGCCGCCCAGTTCACGAGCACCTCGTCCGCCCCGTCCACGTCGATGTCGCCGAAGACGTGGGGATGGCGCCGCACCAGCTTGGCCACGATGTCGCGCTCCACGTCGTGGATGTCCCAAGCGCCCCGCTCCTGGGCCAGCTGGGCATGGAAGAGCACCTGGAGCCAAAGGTCGCCCAGCTCCTCCCGCAGATGCCGCTCCTTCTCACGGTCGCCGGGTTCGTGGGCGGCCAGGGCATCCAGGACTTCGGCCGCCTCCTCCCGCAGGTAGCGCTCCAGGGTGTGGTGATCCTGCTTCAGGTCCCAGGGGCAACCAACCTCGGGCTTGCGGAGGGCGGACATGACGGCGCGGAGGGTCTTCGGACTCATGTCCCAGTGTAGTGTCCCAGAGCCCGGGCCGGAACGTCCGGGAACCCTATCGCCCCATCCAACATCCAAGGGGGGTAACTTGGATGATCGACCTGCCAGAGGCTGCTTTATCCCAGTGCACGGGCGATTCGAACCCCTAGGAACGAGGAACGACGGCATGACCTTCATGAACAACCTGCCTGCCTGGCGATCCGTGCAGGCCCTCGCGCGCCGGTGGGCGATCCCCCACGGGCACCTCATCCTGGGCGCAGCAGCGGTTCTCACCCTCGTCCACAACGCAGCCTTCTGGGGCCAGCTGTTCCAGAGCTACCCCTTCGCGACGGCCAATCTGTGGTTCCAGGCCTCCGTGGCGGCCTGCCTGTTCGCGGTGACGGCGCTGCTTCTCTCGCTCTTCGATGTACGCCTCCTGCTGAAGCCCGCGCTGGTGGTCTTCTTCCTGGCCGCCTCCGGGGCGGCCTACTTCATGGACACCTACGGCGTGGTCATCGACCACGACATGCTCCGGAACGCCGCCCAGACGAACAGCCAGGAGACCCTGGATCTCCTCAACCTGCGGTTCCTGGGCTATGTCCTGGGGCTTGGCGTGCTCCCCTCCTTGGCCATCCTGCTCGCGCAGGTCCGCTGGCCGGATACCTTCCGCTCGGGGCTTGGGGCCAGATTCCGGCGGGCCGGGATCCTGCTGGGGGTCCTGGCCGTCTCCATCGTGCCCCTCGGCCGAACGTGGGCCAGCTTCCTCCGCGAGCACAAGGCCATCCGACAGTACGCCAATCCGGGCTTCCTCGCCTATTCCGCCGTGAAGTTCGGCCTGTCGGGTCCAGAGGGGAGCAAAGGTCCCGTCCGACCCCTCGGCGAGGATGCCCGGATCCCGGCCACAGACAAGGGCCGGGAGCTGCTCATCGTCGTGGTGGGTGAATCCGCGCGGGCGGACCACTTCTCGCTGAACGGCTACGGCCGCGAGACCAACCCGGAGCTGTCGCGCCTGCCGGTGATCAGCTTCACGAACGTGCATGCCGAAGCCACCTCCACGGCGACGGCGGTACCGATGATGTTCTCCCCGCTTGATCCTTCCGATTTCTCCGTGAAGCGCGCGCGGGCTTCCGAGAACCTGCTGGATGTGCTGCGGCACGCCGGCGTGAACGTCCTGTGGCGCGACAACAACTCCGACTCCAAGGGCGTGGCGGACCGGATTCCCTACGAGGACTTCAAGACGGACCGGAACCCGGACATGGAAGGTGGGGAGCCGCGGGACGAGGGGATGCTGGCGGGCCTGCAGGCCTACATCGACGGCCACCCGAAGGGGGACATCGTCATCGTCCTGCACCAGATGGGAAACCACGGGCCCGCCTACTACAAGCGCTACCCGCCCGCCTTCGAGCACTTCAAGCCGGTGCGGAAGACCAGCGAGCTGGGAGACTGCTCGCCCGAGGAGATCGCCAACGCCTACGACAACGCCATCCGCTACACGGACCACTTCCTGGCGGCGGCGATCCGGCTGCTGGAACGGAACAAAGGCAAGTTCGAAGCAGGGCTCCTCTACTGGAGCGACCATGGCGAGTCCCTTGGCGAGAAGGGCGTCTACCTGCACGGGATGCCCCCGTTCATGGCCCCCGATGAACAGAAGCACGTGGCATCCCTGTTCTGGTTCGCCGACAGCTTCGAGATCGACACCGGCCGCTTCCGCCGGGCCCGGGACCTCCCGCTCACCCATGCGAACCTGTTCCACACGGTGCTCGGTCTGTTGGAGATCGAGTCCCAGGTCTACGATCCCCGCAAGGACATCGCGCGGCTCATCGATCCCAGCTCCCCGGCCTTGGCCCAGCACTCGGGCGTTCCCCAGCCGATGAACCTCCACGCCAACTAGACGGCGGTGGCCTCCGGGTCACAGACCAGCGCCAGCTTCAGGGTCCGGATGACGGGGGGCTTCGGAGAGGGGGCTGTGGCACGGATGACTGGGAGGGGCCGCTGGACCCTGGGAAGGGGCACCTTGGGCGGAGCCGCCACGATCGGAGCCGCGGGCCGAGGCACGGCCACGCTGATCTTGGGCTTCATGACCGTCGGAGCGGAGAGCCTTCCCCGAAGGGCTGGTCCGGCGGGCTCCGGTGCTGTCCTCGGTACGGGAAGCGGGTCCAGCTGGGGCTCGACCTCCACGGGCATCCCCTTGGGCGTGAAATGACGCTCCTTGAGATGCACCAGGGTGAGCCGGGTGATCCCCTTCAGGGTCTCGAACACGCCGGTGCCCTCGCTGGCGACGCTGCAGAAGCTGGGCCGTCCCTCGGGATTCAGCTCCCGCTCCAGGTCCTCCAGGGGAGTGAGGTGGCTCAGATCCCGCTTGTTCCACTGGAAGACCAGGGGGACCTGGCCGGGCTCCAGCCCAAGCTCCCGAAGGTTGGCCTCCAGGTTGCGCAGGCTCTCCCGGTTGGCTTCCAGCATCTGGGCCTGGCTGTCGGCCACGAAGACCACACCGTCGGCCCCCTTCAGCACCAGCTTGCGGGTGGCGTCGTAGAAGACCTGCCCTGGCACGGTATAGAGCTGGAGCTTGGTCCGGAAGCCCCAGACCTCCCCCATGTCCATGGGCAGCAGGTCGAAAAAGAGGGTCCGGTCCGTGTCCGTGTTCAGGGAGACCATCTCCCCCCGGGCCTTGGCCGAGGTCTTCTGGTAGACCGTTGCGAGGTTCGTGGTCTTGCCGCAGAGACCGGGGCCGTAGTAGACGATCTTGGCCGCCATCTGGCGGGCGGCGTGGTTGAAGAGCACCATTTCGCTGTCCTGGAGAGGAGTTCCAGTCTACACGAATAGCGGCAGGATCAGGCCTCGCTGCCGGTTTCTTCACCTTCCATCTCGAGGAGCATCCACTGGACCTCGCAGACGCCATCCACGGTGTTCTCCTCGCTGTAGCGTCGGGCCTCGGAGGCCCTCAGCATGGCCTGCTGGATGGCCAGGTCCTCGCTGTCCACGGGATGCAGGGGCTGCCAGAGGGTGGCGCCCACGGGGATGGGGCCCAGCACGGTGCGGATGCGGTCCAGGAGCACCTGGGCGCCCTCGATGCCCGTGTGGGGCAGCAGCAGGAGGAACTCCTCCTCCCCGAGGTCCACCAGGAGGTCCTCGCCCCGCAGGGCCGCGGCGATGTCCCGGAGGCTCTGCTTGGCCTGCAGGTCCAGGGAGATCGTCCAGTGGGCCACGCTCATGGGCTCGCCCCGGCGCTGGGCCAGGTAGAGGTGGGCCTTGAGCCAAATCTCCAGGTATCGCCGGTTGGGCAGCCGGGTCCCGGGGCTCTCCAGGGAGTGGTCCTCCACCACGGCGGCCGTGAGATCCAGCACGTTGCGCGTGGCCTGCAGGTCGTCCCGTAGGGTCTCGGCCTCCAGCGCCCGGGAGAAGACAAGTCCCAGCACCTTCACGAAGGCGAACTCCGGGTCGGAAAGGACCCGGGGCTCGAGGCTCTGCAGGCTCAGGATGCCGATGCACTTGCCCGAGTGCCGCAGGGGGATGGCCAGGTAGGTACGGATGCCCAGGCGACGGGCGCTCGGATGGGCCGCCAGCTCGGGATCGAGGAGCAGGTCGGGCACCGCAAGGGTCTGACCCGGGCTATCCATGACCCGGGGGCCGAAGAACTCGTCCGTCTCGTGGATGGCATCCTCGGGTCCGACCCTCTCCCCCAGAGACCACCAGCAGGTCTCCAGCCCGTGGCTGGTCACCCGGGTCATGGCGACCCGGTCCAGTCCCAGGTGGCGGATGAGGATATCCAGCCCCTGGCTGAAGAACTGCGTGGCGTGGGGGTAGTCACCCTCCGCCAGCGTCGCCAAGGCCATCCAGGCGCCTTCGGGAATTCCAGGATTCGCGCGTTCGTCAGCCATGTCTCCGCCCGGGGGTCGATGACATGGATATTGGGATCGCAGCCCCGAGCCCGCAAGCGGATCGTTCGGGATTCACCAGAGGCGGGTGGTGCCCAGGAGGCCCTTCGGGTCCAGGTGCCCCTTCAGCAGCGCGCCGAGCCCCTTGATGGAGGGGTCCGTGAAGCGGTCGAAGAAGCGCTGGTTGTGGGGACCCACGCCATGCTCGGCGCTGTAGCTGCCCTGGAACCGGCCCACCGCCAGATCGTAGACCCGGTCCTGCAGGCGCGGAACCAGCTCCGCGGCAGGGGCCAAGGCCTCGTCCCAGACCAGGTTGAGGTGCACGCCGCCATCCCCCCAGTGGCCGAAGTCGCACAGGCGCACAAAGGGATGTTCGTTCTCCAGCCAGGCCCGGATGGACTCCCGGAAGGCCGGCAGGGCGGACCGGGGCACCGAGATGTCCAGGCCCAGGACCTTCCCTTCCCCCCGAAGGCTCTCGCTGACATGGTGCCGGATTTCCCAGAGATCCTCGGGGCGGCCCAGGAGCACATCCGTCACGCCGGCCCCCGCCTCGGATTCGACATGGGTGCCCAGGGTGGCCTCCAGCAGGTCCGCCAGATCCAGGCGCTCGGACGGCAGGGTGGTGCTCAGCTCCACCAGGACGCCAAAGGACGGAAGAGCTCCGCTGCCGAAGGGATTGCGGAGGCGGGTCTGGTGACGGAACACCGGCTCCAGGGCGCCGGCGCTGATGACCTCGAAGGCTGAGAGCAGCTCGGAGACCACGTGCTCCAGCGCCGACAGCAGGGCGAGCACCGCCTCCCCGTCGTTCACGCCCACAAAGGCCGTGACCCGCTGTTTCGGCACCGGCACCACCTGGAGCACGGCGCCGGTGACCACGCCGAAGACGCCGGTGGTACCCGTGAAGAGCTGCTTGGCATCCAATCCGGTGTTGTTCTTGCGCAGGGCGGTCATTCCGTCAAGCACCGTGCCATCCGCCAGCACGACCTCAGCTCCCAGCAAGTTCCTTCGCACGTCGCCGTAGCGCAGAAGCCGGGTGCCCCCGGTGTTCGTGGCCACCATGGCCCCGATCATGGGATCCGCCCCCAGGTCCACGGGAAACAGGAGCCCCTGCTCGGCCAGGGCTTCGTTCAGGCGGCTCAGAAGCACGCCCCCATCCACCCGGGCGGTCCGGTCCGTGGCGTTGATCTCCAGGCGCCGGTTCAGCCGCTCCAGGCTGAGCACCACCATGGAGCCGCTGTCATCGGGGGTGGAAGCCCCCACCAGCCCCGTGTTGGCCCCCTGGGGCATCACGCGGATGCCGTGCTCGAAGCAGTGGCGCAGGAAGCACGAGACCTCTTCCGTGGTTGAAGGACGGGCCACGGCTGCGGCCTTGCCCGCACCGTACCGCCAGCCCGTCTCGTACTTCGCGAGGTCGGAGGGATCCTCCAGGATCGCCCCCGGATCCAGCCCGTAGTGCGTCTCCGGCACTTCAGCACCACTCGGTGGCGGTCATCTTGAAAATGGCCTGGGCGTTCCCGGCGTCGAAGCGCAGGTCCAGCCCTCCCCCCTCCTCGGACTTGCGGGTGATGAACTCGAAGAAGGACCCGGGCACCGTGCGCTGCACCAGGGCGCCGCTGCCGTCCACGAACTCCCGCTGCACCTGGGCGGCCCGGTAGGCGGTCTGGATGACCCGGCCGGAGGTGGAGACCTCCACCTCGTCCTTCATGGGTCGCCCCAGGGCCTTCTGGGCCTCCGCCACGGTCACCACGTCCGCCACGCGGTCCGTGGCGTGGTTGAAGGCATTGCCCTCCGTGGCGATCCAGGCCATCTCGGCGCTCTCGGCGAGGAGCATCTTGTAGTCGGACAGCTGGATCGGTGCATGGTGGCGATCGAAGGCGCCCACCAGCACCGGCAGCAGCTTCTCCGCCTGGGCGAAGGGCAGCTCCTTCACCGAGGCCAGCTCGTCGAGCAGGGGGAAGGCCCACTGGGGCAACGGATCCCGGCTGGTGGAGAGAACCCGCTCCACCGCCTGCTGGAAGACCGCGCTGAAGCGCTCGGGGTGCAGCTCGCTGACGAAGAACTGGGGGATCGCTTCGGGGAGATCCTCATGGGCATAGGCCCGGCCCGTCATGGCCAGCCGGTCCAGCGGGTAGAGGCCGTTCATGTGGTAGCCCAGGGGTTCCAGAATCCGGGAGAAGGCCAGGTGTCCCCCAGGCAGCGGGCTGGCGGCCAGGGCCACCGTGCGCAGGGCGCCGTGGTCGTAGACCACCTTGCGGCCGTTCTGGACCTGGTCCGCCACATAGAGCCGGGCATCGGGAACGCGGCGCAGGATGTCCTCGAAGAGCATCAGGTTCATGGCCATGGCCAGGACGACCCGGGGCACGGACTCCCCCTCCCCCGTCAGGGGACCTTCGGGCACCGCCACGGCTTCGAACAGCGCCCTCGTGCGCTGGGGCCCAACGGCTCGTTCCAGCAGCCGGGCCAAAGTCGTTCCGTGTCGCTCGCTCATGCCACGCTCCGTTCGTGCGGCTTCCCGGGGGTCGGGGACGCCTCTGCTCCTTGGATGTCCGGTTTCGATCGATGTCTCATGCTGCAGATACCATGGAAGGATGGCAACGGTCCTCGATCTCACCCACACGCTCGCCGAAGGGATGCCTGTGTATCCTGGGACGGAGCCCCCCACCCTCCAGAACGCCAACACCGTGGCGCAGGACGGCTTTGCGGAGAAGCTCCTCACGATGTATTCCCATACGGGAACCCACATCGACGCCCCCGCCCACATGCTGGCGGGGGGCGCCACCCTGGATCAGCTGGGAGCAGGGCACTTCGTGGGCCAGGCCTGCGTCCTGGACGTGGCCGGTCAACGGCTCATCGAGCGGACCTTCCTGGAAGCCCACGCCAGCTTGATCGAAGGCTCCGACTTCGTGCTCTTCCACACCGGCTGGTCACGCTTGTGGGGTCAGCAGGCCTACTTTGAAGCCTTTCCCGTCCTGACCCTGGAGGCCACCCGGTGGCTGGCGGGGCGGAACCTCAAGGGCATCGGCTTCGATGCCATCTCCGTGGATCCCGTGGGCTCCACCGACTTCCCGAACCACTTCGTCCTCTTCCGCCAGGGCATGATCAGCATCGAGAACCTGACGGGCCTTGAGCCCCTGATCGGGAAGCGCGTCCTCTTCTCCTGCCTGCCCCTGAAGATTAAGGAGGCCGACGGGAGCCCGGTGCGGGCCGTGGCGATCCTGGACTAGGAGCTGCCGTCTGGCACCTCGCGCCAGGTGGCGAAGACCAGGGGGTTGGGCCCTGGCTGGATCACCGTCAGGAGGACGTCCACGGTGAACTGGGGTCGATTCGGGCTCTGGTGGACCCAGCGGAAGCGGTGGCTGCCTTTCTTCAGGGCGGCGCGCAGCATCTCCTTGCCCTTCTCCCGACTGGAGCGCCCGTCGGGCTGGAACTCGGGCGACAGAGCCAGCGGCCCCAGATGGGCCAGCTCTTCCCGGGTGCACCGGAGCATGTCCAGTGCCGCCTGGTTGGCGTCGATGTACTCGCCGGAGCCGGTGTCCTGCAGGAGAACCGCGTCCGCATAGTGCTCGAAGAGCATCCGGAAGCGCCCCTCCACTTCCTGGGCCATGGCCTCGGCAGCGAGGCGATCCGTGAGGTCCCGCACGCAGGCCTGGACCACCTTCCGGCGCCCCATGCGGAAGGAAGAGAGGAGCACGTCGGCTGTGAACAGGGTGCCGTCCTGCCGCCGATGCACCCAGCGGAAGGAAGCGCCCCCTTCGCGCAGGGCAGCCTGGATGTGCTTCACGGCCAGGCTTCGTGAATCCTCTCCGCCGGGTTGCCGGGTTGGCGAAAGATCCGCCGGGTGGAGTTGGAGGAGCTCCGGCTTGTGGTGGAAGCCGAAGAGCTCCAGGGCCGGCTGGTTGCAGTCGAAGATGCCGTCCAGGGTCATCAGCAGGAGCGCGTCCTGGGTCCCTTCGAAGGCTCCCCGGAACCGGGCCTCGCTTTCCGCCAGCGCCGCCTCCGCCGACACCTGCTTGCTGATGTCCTCCGCCAGCCAGACCGAGCCTCCGTGGGGCCTGGCGGGATCGATGGCCATGCCCACCAGGCGGCACCAGAAATACTGCCCGTTGGTCTTCCGCAGCTGGAGCCGCGTATCGAAGACCCCTCCCTGGGCCATGATCGCGTAGGCACGCCGGCCCACATCCTCGTAGGTGGCCTCATCGGGATAGATGATCCGGGCCGGGGCACCGATGAACTGCTCGAGGGGAATGCCCAGCAGGGCCGCGGCCCGGGGGTTGGCCCAGATGAGCCGCCGGTCCTGGACGTAGGCGATGCCCACCACGTTGTGCTCCAGGATGACGCCCTGGATGGCATGGACCCGCTGCAGGTTCTCCTCGATCTGGCGCAGGCCCGTGACATCCCGCCCCACGGCCAGGGAGCCCGTGATCTCGCCCCGGTCGTTCTTCAAGGTCCGGGAGTTCCACGAGATGATTCGCGTCTCACCGGCCTTGGTCCGGATGGTGGTCTCCAGATCCCGGGCGACTTCGTCCCGCTGGAGGATGGCCGCGGCCTTGCCTGCAATCTCCGCACGGTAGGCCTCGTCAGGGTAGAGCCACGACCAGATCTCCGACTTTCCGATGACTTCGTCCCGGCTGTAGCCGCTCAGCCGCTCGGCCGCATGGTTCCAGAGCACGACCCGGGCCTCGAGGTCGAGCGTGTTGATCCACACATCCGCCGTGTCCACGACGGATTCCAGGAACTGGGCCAGCTCCTCCGACCGGCGCTGAGTCTCCTGGTGCGCCTGGGAGATCGCCTCGTGCCGCTCCCGCAAGTGGTCCCGCTCCCGCTCCAGCCGCTCCCGGGCTTCCGCGTCGGCGCGGAACCGCGCATCCTTCTGGCCCTCCTTGAAGAAGGACGACAGGCCCAGGACACCCACCAGGAAGAGGATCGAGATGAGGAGGGACAGCCACTCCGAAGCCGGCAGGTCCCCTCCCGTCCGGCCGGCGTCGAGACCGGCAAGGACCCGCCTGACCGCCTGCAGACCCATGGCCACGAGGATCAGGGACCAGCCCCATCGGAAGCGGATGGAGCGGATGTGCCAGAATGCGAGCACCGCGGCCAGCAGCTGAAGGCCCGCAGACAGGAATGCCACGCTGGGACCCAAGACGGGATCCTCCTTTTGAGGGATTCAACCAGGACATCGGACGTTCATGGTTCGAGGATAAACTTCGGAAATCCATTGGATGCGCCCATGGCCAACCTGCTCCTTGCAGCCTTCCCGCCGGAACTCGCCGATCTCCAGCTAAGCCCGCCCGGGGGCTGGGTCCTGGCCTGCACGGGCGTGGGCGCGGTGGCCGCCAGCGCCGCCACCCTGGAGCTTTTGATCTCCCATCACCCGGAGAAGGTCCTGTTCGTGGGAACCTGCGGCGCCTATGACGACCGGCTGTCGCTGGGCGACCTGCTCAGCGCCCGGGAGGTCGTGGCCACGAGTCTCGAGGAGTTGGAAGGACGGGCCTATCGGCCCGGGATCGAGCAGACGCGGTGGCAGGCCGGCTGGGGATTGCCCTTCCCCCCCCACACGGTGGCCGTGCCGCCGGCCATCACCCGCTGCGCAGAGGGCGCCCGGCGGCTGGCCGGCCTGGCCACTGCGGAACACCTGGAGCTTTCGGGCGTCTTCGAGGCCTGCCGCCGCCAAGCCGTGCCCGTGGCGGCAGCCCTGGTGGTGGTGAACGCGGTGGGACCGAGGGCCCATGAGGAGTGGAAGACCCACCATGCCCATGGCAGCCGCAGGCTCATCGACGCGCTGAGAGCGTCAGGGGTGTTTGGCTAGCAGCCGTTTCCCGTGTCCGGCAGTCGCCAGACCAGGGTGGGCTTGGCCAAGGCCTGGCTCTCGCCCAGGGCCCCCTCCAGCCGTTTGCGGGTGGATTCCAGGCGGACATCGTCGACGCCGGGCACCCAGATGGTGGCCCCCATGGGGAGGTCGCCCAGCTTCTCCCGCAGGCGGGTCAGGAACACCTGTCCCAGCCCCTTGGGCGTCCTCTGCAGGATCAGCAGGAACTGGCCGTGGCCCATGGAAACCAGCAGGTCCCCTCCCCGGATCCGCTCCGCCACCTCCCGTACGCGCTTCACGCCGTCGGGAGCATCGGGCTTCAGGGACCAGATGGCCACGGTCATGACGTCATGCTCCCGCGAGGCCGCCACCAGGTTGGCCTTCATCCAGATCTCCAGGTAGCGCAGGTTGGGCAGGTCCGTGGCCAGGTCCTGGATGGTGCTGTCCTCCACCACCGCCCGGGTGATGGCCAGGGAGTTCTCCAGGTCCCTCAGAGCGCTCTTGAGGTTCTCGATCTCCAGGATCCGGGCCAGGTAGCTCGTGACGGCGGTCAGGATGGCCATCTCGGCCCGGGTGAAGGTATGGGCTTTCGCATAGTGGAGGAAGACCAGGCCCTTCAGGCTTCCTCCGACCATCAAGGTCGTCCCGGCCGCGGCACGGATCCCCAGGGCCCTCAGGTCGGGGTCCTCCTTCCAGCGACCATCCTTGGCAATGTTGCGAAGCACAAGGGTCCGGTGGGGATTCTCCAGGAGCCAGCTGCACAGGGAGGGCACGGCCACCGGGGCCTTCTCGCCCGGATGCTCGGGGAACCACCACTGGGTCCTGAAGACGGATCCGTCCAGGATCACCAGGAAGGCCTGATCGGCGTGCATGTGCTGGACCAGCAGCTCGAGCCCGTGGGCGAGGAACAGCGGATCCTCCCGGGAAGTCACCTGCAGCAGGGTCTGGATGGCCTCCACCAGCTCATCCAGGGCACTCCCCGCCGATGGCAGGGATCGGACATACCGCTTCCTGACATGTCTGGGCATCGGGAACGCCACCGGGTGACCTCTCCCCTCCCTTTCGTCACCCTCGGGTCCCGACTTCAATAGGATGGAGGAATGGAAATCCCGACCGACCACTCCTCATTCCTCGCCCAGGCCCGGGAGCTGCATGGACGGATGCTCACCGTGGACACCCACTGCGACACTCCTTCGTTGATGCTCCTGAAGGGCTGGGACTTAGGAGAGCGGCACGAAGGCAACACCCTGCTGGGAGGTGACCTCGATCTGGTCCGCATGAGGGAAGGCGGACTGACGGCGGCCTTCCTGGCGATCTTCGTCGCCCAGGGACCTGGTACGCCGGAAGGCCATGCTGAAGCCCGTCGACGGGCCGCGGACATGCTGGATGCCGTGGACGGCGCCATCGCGCGCCATCCGGATCTGTGTGGACTGGCCCTCTCACCGGCGGACGCACGGAGGCTTCACGCCGCCGGCAAGCGCGCCATCTTCCTGGGGCTGGAGAATGGCTATCCCCTGGGCCAGGACCTGGCGCACCTGGAGGACTTCCACCGGCGTGGCATCCGCTATGTCACCCTCTGCCACGCTTCGGACAACGACCTCTGCGCGGCCTGCACCGCCTGGACCGACTCCACCATGGTCTCCCGCCAGACCGAGGACACGGGCCTGACGGAGTTCGGCGCCGCCGTGGTGAAGCGCATGAACGCGCTGGGCATGATGGTGGATGTCTCCCATACGTCGGCACGGACCGTGATGGATGTGCTGGGCCTCACGCGGGTCCCGGTGATCGCCTCCCACTCCGGAGCCCGGGCCGTGTCCGATCACCCGCGCAACCTCACGGACGACCAGCTCCGCGCCATCGCGGCTGGCGGTGGCGTGGTGCAGGTGCACTTCGTGCCGTTCTTCCTGAACCCCGCGGCCTTCAATCCCGAGGGAGACCGGGTCGCCGGGGCTCTCTGGACCCGGATGAAGGACCGCTACAGGACCCAGGCCATCGGCTCCGATCCAGCGGTTGACGCCGCCTTCGAGGCCGACTACCGCAAACTCCTCGCGGACTATCCGCCGCCTCCGGCCTCGGTGGCCGACGTGGCGGACCACATCGACCACGTGGTCCGGGTGGCGGGCATCGAGCATGTGGGCATTGGCAGCGACTTCGACGGCGGCGCGCGCCTGACGGACTGCCGTGATGCCTCCGAGCTGCCCCACCTCACGGCCGAGCTGCTGCGCCGGGGCTATTCGGAAACGGACCTGGAGAAGCTCTGGGGCGGGAACCTCCTGCGCGTGTTCGAGGCGGTCCTCGATCAGGCGCCGGGATGCTGATCCGCCACCCGGATTCAACCTGCGGTCCGAACCGGACGATCGATAGGGCCTACCCCGGGAGATGGCTGCGATGAAGGCGCGCTCGGCAAGCACCCTGGACCTGGACCCGTACCGGGCGGGTGTGGAACTGGCGGACGCCTTGGCCCCCATCGCTCCGGACATCGTCTTCCTGTTCCCCTCCATCGAGTTCCATGGCACCCAGGAGCTCCCCCAGGCCATCTACGACACCCTGGGCAACGAGCACCTGATCCTGGTGGGCTGCACCGGGGAGGGCTACCTGGAGACCGACAAGGTGGCCGATGTGGGGGCCTGCGCCCTGGGCCTCAACGTCCAGGGCCACGCCTCCGCGGGTCTCGTCGCCTGCCCCGGGGACGCCCCGGAGATCCTGGACCAGAGCCTGGCCAGCCTCGCCGACACCCTCGGCCGCAAGCCCGACCTCCTGTACGTCCTGGCAGACTTCCGCTGCGATGGGACCGCCATCGAGGCGGCCCTGCAGCGATATGGCGTCCCAGCCGTCGGCGGCTTCGCGGCGGACGACATGCTGGAAGTCCGCTATTGCACGCTCTTCGCCAACCGGCAGGTCCTGGAGCAGGGCGTCCTCTTCCTGGGGCTCGCAGGCGACTTCCGCTGGGACATCCACCTCGCCCACCAGATGGAGCCCGTGGGAGGCCAAGGCGTCGTCACGGAAGCCGAAGGAGCCCGCCTGATCCGCATCGAACAGGAGAGCGCCATGTCCTTCGTGGAAGCTGCCATCGGGCGCCCCGTCTCCCGCGTCGACCAGGGGATCGTCACCTTCAACGTCGTGGACAAGAACATCCCGGGCAAGCGCTACCTGCGATCCATCGTCACCGACTCGGAAGGCTGCGACGGCAGCTTCTCGCTCTTCGGCCACATTCCCGTCCGCTCCCAGGTCCAGGTCTGCCTCGCCCAGCCGGAGGCCATCGTGAAGGATGTCTACCGGGTGGCCAACGAGGCCACCCACTGCGGCTTCGAGCCCAAGGCCGGCCTCGTGGTCAGCTGCGCCGGCCGCAAGCACCTGCTGGGCAACCGGATCGAGCACGAGATCCTGGCGGTCCGGGAGAGCCTGGGGCCGGGCATCGCCCTGGCGGGCTTCCCCTCCTTCGGTGAGTTCAGCCCGGTCCGGATCCAGGGCCGCTATTCGGAGACCTACTTCCACAACATGACCTACGTGCTCCTCCTCCTGGGCGAATGACATGACGCACCGTCTGCTCAGCACCCTGGCGGATGCGCCCTTGGGTTTTGAAGTGCTGAAACCCAGCAAGAGCGACCTGCTGCGGGGCACCGTGGTGCTGCTCGCAGGGGACGATGAAGAGGGGGAACGCCTGCTGGAAGGCCTCTGGACACGCTTCTGCGGCATCCTGGTCGTGCCCGGCGAGGCCACGGCCATGGAGGAGCGGGGCCCCCTGGCCTGGAAGCTCCGGATTCCCCTGTCCCTCATCCCCGCCCTCCGTCCCTGCCTCGAGGGATTCGTGGCCGCCATCAAAACCAGCAAGGACGCCCACGACCAGAAGGTGGTCTGGCAGAAGGAGGTGGCCCGGCTCAACATGGTCCACTCGGCGGTGCGCGAGCACTACAACCTCGTGACGGAGCGGTTGCGCCAGAACGTGGAGCAGGTCTCGAGCCTGAACCGCAGCCTGCAGGAGCAGCTCGAGCGGATCCAGAAGACCGAGACGGCCCTCCAGCGCAGCGAACGGGACCTGGCGATCACCCTGGACTCCATCGGCGATGCGGTGGTGGCCACGGACCTGAAGATCATGATCCGGCACCTGAACCCCGCCGCCGAGGAGCTCTGCGGCTGGCGGAAGGACGAAGCCATCGGGCACCCCATCGAGGATGTCTTCCCCTTGATGGACACCCAGGACCATCCCATCCACCCCGAACTGGCCGAGCGGGTCCTGACCCAGGGTCGCATGCTGGGACTGCCGAAGGACACCAAGCTCCAGGATCGCCAAGGCCGCGAGCGGCGGGTGTTCCACTCCGCGGCGCCCATCCTGGATGAGCAGGGACGCCCCACGGGCATCGTCTATGTC
>CAYZND010000021.1:2719-18497 GCA_964479495.1 uncultured Mesoterricola sp. | reverse complement strand
CACCAACATCCAGGACAAGTGCTGCCTCCATGTCACCAAGGGGAAGCATCCCCTACTGATCGAGGAGGAGGTCAGCGTGGCTCACAATGTGATGCTGCATGGGTGCACCCTTCGCCGGAACTGTTTCATCGGCATGTCGAGCACCCTCATGGACGGCGTCGACGTGGGCGAAGGCTGTCTGGTGGCGGCGGGGTCCCTCCTGCGTGAGGGCTTCAAGGCGCCCCCCCACAGCCTCATTGCGGGCTGGCCGGCGGTGGTGAAGGGGGAACTGACCCAGGAGCAGCGGGATCGGGTCAGCGGGATCTGGCGCGGGTACGTCGCCTACAAGGAGAACTACTTTTCGGATGGCTGGCCGATCGCCGTCGCTCCTCTGGCCGCCCACCCCAAGGAGGGGTTTGCGGGAAGCCTGTAGGCCTCAGTTCAAAGCCGTGGCCCGGCTGACATGGATCGAGCCTTCCACGGGATGCCTCAGTCGCCCTGCGCCTGCCAGATAGGCAGACGAATGCGTGTCTGACGGGAAGGAGATGATGAAGACGATCTCGCCCGTGGTCTGGGCCTCATGCTCGGCCTGGAGGCGAGCCTCATCTTCCGACTGGGCGTCCACCACCGTGATCGAGCCGCGGAAGGCGGGAAGCTCCTTGTTCATTGGATTGCGCTCTGGGGCTTCCCGCAGGATCTTCTCCAGCGAAGCCTGGATCGCGGGCTGATCGAGGCCCGTCTCGACGCCCCTTGCGTAGGCTTCGACGAGGTCCCCGGTCCGGTTCAAGAGGTTGTTCCGCATCACATGGCTCACCGCTCGTTCCCGCTGCCCCAGGAAGGCCGGTACCGCGATGGCCGCGATGACTCCGCCGAAGGGCAGCATGAGGACGGGCAGCACCAGACCGATGATCCCAGTGACAAGCCCGCTTGGGGTGGGCCTTCGGAAGTCCGCTGGGAACTCGGTGGCCAGGCGCTTGGCCTTGGCCTGCTGCACCAAGGCGATGATTCCGAGCACGAAGGCCACAGGGATGCCGATGCAGGTGACGGCCGAGACGATGGAAAGAATCCCGCAGATGCGCGCCACCTTGGCCCCGGGAGCTTCGGGAAGCTCTTGGTCGATCGGCGCGAGAGGCGGGGTGTTCATGGCAGCTCCATGCATGTGAAGGGTGTCAATCCCAGCATATCGGGTCTTGATCCGTTCATGTCCGAGTGGGAGCGGCTCTCCCTGATCTCCAACACGTGACGCTTCCCAACCGCGAGTGAGCCCTCTAGACTCGTTCCAACGACCCCCACACGAACATGCAACCACACCTCCTCCTTCGTGTTCACAGCGACCTCAGGCTGGGGCTAGGGCATGTGGCCCGGGCCCTGGTGATACAGGAGCAGTGGCGCTCCCTGGGAGGCGCCTGCACGCTTGCGGTGTCAGGCGACCAGTGGGCGCGTCGGATCGGATCCGGCCTCCATCCTTTCCTTGATCAGCCCCTGCCGATCCCTGTCGTGGATCTTGGCGAGGATCTTCATGCACCCGTTCCTCCGGAGCTGAAGTCCACCGCGACGCTGGCGCTGGTGGATCAGTGGGAGACGACGCCAGAGCAGATACATGGTCTCCGGCCCCTGAAGGTGGCGCTCCTGGAGGACGATGGGGATGCCCATGAACAGGCGGATCTGCTCTTCCAGCCTTTCCTGGAAGGTGTCGTGTGGCCCAATGCCCCGGTGAAAACCATCCAGGGTCGCAAGGTGAGGCCCTATGAAACGACCCATGGTGCGTGCAAAGTGCTCAGGGGTTCCGCCTTCATCGTGGTCAGTCCCTTGGCCGTCCAGCAGCGCCCCAAGCGGGAACCGCTCCAGCCCTTGGCCGTGCACAAGCTGCTTGTGACCTTCGGTCGCACGGATGGCGCCGGACTCGCCCGGCGAGCGCACGAGGTGCTGGCCGGCCTTGTGGAGGAAGGACGCTGGTCTGGCACTTACACGCTGCTGGCTCCAGAGGGGATCACGGGGAAACCATTCCCCGGCTGCCGCGTGCTGCAGGACCTGCCGAACCTGACGCGTCGCCTTCAGGATTACGATGCCGTGTGGTGCACGGCGGGCGTGACTCTGGCCGAGAGCCTCTGCCTCGGTGTTCCCGCTGCGGTCTGGGCGCAGAACGAGCGACAGCACCGCCTGGTCGGGGACCTGGCCCTGGCGAACGGGTGCTACAACCTTGGAATCGGGACCGAAGCCGATAGGATGGCGACGGAGGACGCCCTCGAGCAGTGGCTTGGGCCGGAGGGGCAGGAAACTCGGCAGGAGCAGACCCGCGATGGCATGCAGCTCATCGATGGCATGGGCGCAGGCAGGGTCGTGCAGGAACTCTGGACCCTGGCGCACGGGTGAGGCGTAAGTGGCCCGGGAACCGGGCCCCCGTTCGAAAAACAACCCTTGACCCCTGAGCCTGCAAGGGATAAGGTAGTCCTTCTGCGTCTCCATCGATTGGTTGGGCCGCGGCAATGTCGTTTGAACGGTTTCGGAGTGTGGCCATGAGCACCTATTTCCCCAAGGGCCAAGACAAGATCGAGCGGAAGTGGTTCGTCGTTGACGCCACGGGCGTGCCTGTGGGTCGCCTCAGCACGGTTGTGGCCGACGTCCTGTCCGGCAAGACCAAGCCCACCTGGACCCCCTTCCTGGACACCGGCGACCATGTCGTCGTGATCAATGCCGCGAAGGCCGTGTTCACGGGCCGCAAGGCCACCCAGAAGTTCTACCGCCGCACGACGACCCAGCCGGGTTCCATGGTGGAAGTCCGCGCCGACGTCATGAAGGGCGCCTTCCCCGGCCGTATCATCGAGAGCGCGGTCAAGGGCATGCTGCCCAAGGGGCCCCTCGGGCGCGCGATGTACCGCAAGCTCAAGGTCTACGACGGCCCCGAGCACCAGCAGGCCGCCCAGCAGCCCCAGTCCCTGACCATCAAGTTCTAGTTCCAGATTCATCGAGGCACCCATGGCGATTTCCCAGAACTACGGAACCGGACGGCGCAAGACTTCCACGGCCCGCGTCTTCCTCCGCCCCGGCACCGGCAAGGTCACCGTCAATGGCCGCATCATCGAGGACTACTTCCCCAATGCCGTGCTCCGCATGGTGGTCAACCAGCCTCTCGTCCTCAGCGACCTGAACGGCAAGTTCGACCTCGTGGTCACGGTTGCTGGCGGCGGTCCTGCCGGCCAGGCCTCCGCGATCCGCATGGGCGTGTCCCGCGCCCTGCTTCGCTACAACGACCAGCTCAAGAGCATGCTGCGCCAGGCTGGGCTCCTGACTCGCGATCCTCGCATGAAGGAGCGCAAGAAGCCCGGTCAGAAGGCCGCCCGTCGCAGGTTCCAGTTCTCGAAGCGCTAATCCAGGCTTCTTCGATTTCCCGGGGAGACATGGTCTCCCCGTTTGTGTCTCGCGGGCTCCCGATCGGGGGCCGATTCGGGCGGGAAACTCCGCCTCACATCCCAACCGCGGCGTATGCCGCACCACGGTGGAAAGCCGCCGTGTTGTTGTGGAGGCCATCATGGCTGCCATTCAGATGAAGGAACTGCTCGAAGCCGGTGTGCACTTCGGGCACCAGACCAAGCGCTGGAACCCCAAGATGAAGAAGTACATCTTCGGTGCGCGCAACAGCATCTACATCATCGACCTGCAGAAGACCCTGCGCCTCTGGAATCAGGCCGCCAACTTCCTGACCAAGGCTGCTTCCGAAGGCAAGAACTTCCTGTTCGTGGCCACCAAGCCCCAGGCCCAGGAGCTGATCGCCGAGCAGGCCCAGCGCTGCGGCGCTTTCTACGTGAACAATCGCTGGCTCGGCGGCATGCTCACCAACTTCGCCACCATCAAGAAGTCCCTGGACAAGCTGAAGGAAATCGAGGCCACGCTCAACGATCCGGCCCGCACCGCTCAGATGTCCAAGAAGGAAGTGCTGACCCTGACCCGCGTGAAGGTCAAGCTCGAGTCCTCCTTCGCCGGCATCCGCGACATGCGTTCCGTTCCGGACGTCATCTTCGTGATCGATCCCCACCGCGAAGACATCGCCATCACCGAGGCTGCCAAGCTCGGCATCAAGATCGTGGCTGTCGTCGACACCAACTGCGATCCCGACAAGATCGACTATGTCATCCCCGGCAACGACGATGCCATCCGTTCGATCCTGCTCTTCTCCGAGCGCGTGGCCGACTCCATCCTGGAAGGCCGCCAGTCTTTCCGCGACAAGTCCGAGACCGACGACATGAAGGCCATGATGGCCGAGAAGATGAACGAAGGCGCGGAGGCGTAAGCCTGAGCAGCGACGTTCTCCGGTTCGCACGGACTCGGTCTGTGAGAGCCGGGAGCGAGCCGCGCCGGCGACTCGCGATCGAACATCAGAAGCCCGACTTGTCATTGATCTGAACTAAAGGAGCTCAATATGGCTTACACCGCTCAAGATGTGAAGGCTCTCCGCGACCGCACCGGCCTCGGCATGATGGACTGCAAGAAGGCCCTGGACGAGAACGACGGCGACATGGAGAAGGCCATCGACTGGCTGCGCAAGAAAGGGCTGGCCGCTGCCGCGAAGAAGGCCGATCGCATTGCCGCCGAAGGCATCGTGGAGTCCTACATCCATCCCGGTGGTCGCGTGGGCGTGATCATCGAGGTCAACTGCGAGACGGATTTCGTTGCCAAGACCGAGAACTTCCAGCGCCTGGTGAAGGAACTGGCCATGCATGTGGCCGCCCATGACCCCGCCCCCCAGTTCGTGAACAAGGAGGAGGTCACCCAGGCATTCCTCGACAAGGAGCGTGAGATCGCGCGCGCCCAGGCCGAAGCCACCGGCAAGCCGGCGGCCGTGGTCGAGAAGATCGTCGAAGGCAAGATGAACAAGATCTTCGAGGAAGTGTGCCTCATGGAGCAGGCGTTCATCATGAACGGCGATGTGACCGTCTCCCAGCACCTCTCCCAGAAGACCGCGGAGATCGGCGAGAAGCTCAGCGTCCGTCGCTTCGTGAAGTTCGTGATGGGCGAGGGCCTCGAGAAGCGCAAGGACGACCTGGCTGCCGAGGTCGCCGCCCAGATGGGCGAAGCGAAGTAGGCGAGAGGCTTTCCACGAGAAACCACCAACGAAGGGCGGCCACCGGGCCGCCCTTCCCATTTCTGAGGTATCCATGAGCAAAGTCGCATGGTTGTTCCCGGGACAAGGATCCCAGGCCGTGGGCATGGGTGTGGCCCTGGCTCAGTCCGAGCCGGCCGCGAAAGCCGTCCTCCAGGAAGCTGACAGCGCGCTGGGATTCGAGCTTTCCAAGCTGATGGCCGAAGGCCCCGAAGAGACGCTGAAGCTGACGGAGCATACCCAGCCCGCCATCCTGACCCACTCCATCATGGCGACGCGCGCCTTCGGCGACCGTCTCCCCAAGGCGGATTTCGTGGCGGGTCACAGCCTGGGCGAGTATTCCGCCCTCGTGGCGGCTGGGGCGCTTGCGTATGCGGATGCCGTCCGCACCGTGCGTGAGCGTGGGAGGGCCATGCAGGTCGCAGTGCCCGTGGGCGTGGGCGCCATGGCCGCCATCATCGGCATGACCCAGCCGGATGTGGAAGCTGGCTGCGCGGAAGCCCAGGCCAAGACCGGCAAGGTCGTGGTGCCTGCCAACTTCAACGGGGCGGGGCAGATCGTCATCGCCGGTCATGCCGAGGCGGTGGAAGCCGCCATGGAGATCCTGAAAGCCAAGGGTGGGCGAAAGATGATGAAGCTGCCGGTGAGTGCTCCCTTCCACAGTCCCCTGATGGAACCTGCCAAGGCGCACATGGAGCCGGTGCTGAAGGCCCTGGCCTTCAAGGCTCCTGATTGTCCTCTTGTGAACAACGTCGACGCCAAGGTTGTCACCGAGCCGGAAGCCCTCCGGGATGGGCTCGTTCGGCAGATCCCCGGGGCCGTGCGCTGGGAGTCCACCATGGCCCTGCTCCTGAAGGAAGGGGTGACCACGTTCATCGAACTCGGACCCGGCAAGGTGCTCAGTGGCATTGCCGGCCGTCTGGCCAAGGAAGCCGGCGTGGAGGTGAAGGCCTATTCCGTTGGAGCCCCTGAGGACATGGCGGCGCTCGTCGGGTGATGCCGTTTTGGGGATGAGGGAGCCGCCGAGCGGCTCCCTCACGCGGTACCCTGGAACCGGAGGTCATGTGCCGTGATGCTGCTTCGCGTGGTGCTCGCCCTGGGATTGGCCATCCACGGATGGGCGTCCGTTACCAAGGGGGCCCTTGAGGCTGCAGCCCAGCGTCTTCAGGCTTCTGCCAAGGCCGCGGGCGTGCCCTTTCCCCTTGCTTCCGTGGAAGTCCGCATCCACAAGGCGCCCCATGTCCTGGAGCTGTGGTCTGCTGGCAAGCTCGTGAAGTCCTACACGGTGGGACTGGGGCATCGGGGGCTGGCGGACAAGCGCCGTCAAGGCGACCACCTGACGCCCGAAGGGCGGTTTTATGTCTGCAACCGGAATGAGCGGAGCGCCTTTCACCTCTTCCTTGGACTCAGCTACCCCCATGAGGCCGCAGCCCATCGCGGCCTGCAGGCGGGGCTGATCAACCGGCGCCAGCATGATTCGATCCTTCGCTCCTTGCGGTCCGGACGTCAGCCCCTCTGGGAGACGGCCCTGGGTGGAGCGGTGGGCATCCATGGGGGAGGTTCCACCTCCGACTGGACCTGGGGCTGCATTGCACTGGAGGACACAGAGATCGATGAACTTTGGACGGCCTGCCCCCTGGGCACTCCTGTGCTCATCGAGGCTCAGTGATGGCCGGGATCCTCTACCTCCACGGGTTCGCCTCCGGACCCGCAGGCCAGAAAGGGCGCCATTGCCGAGCCTGGGCAGAAGCGCGAGGGATCCCTTTTGAGGCTCCGGACCTGAATCTCCCTGATTTTGAGCACCTCCGGATCACGGCCCAGGTGGAGGCCGTGGAGGCCTTGCTGAAGTCGCTCCCAGAGCCACCGGTGGTGGTTGGTTCCAGCCTGGGTGGGCTTGTGGCCACGGCCGCTGCCAGTCGCGGCAGCGCCATGGCTCGTCTCATCCTGCTGGCCCCTGCCTTCGGCTTTGCGCGCCGCCGTCTCAGCGGGCCCCGCTGGTCCGGGTATCGAAGGCGCGGCACCCTGAAAGTCTTCCATTACGCCCGCGAAGCTTGGCTCCAGCTGGGTCCCGACCTGCTCCAGGACCTCGCGAACTGGAAGGACGAAGTGACGTGGAAGCTGGACATCCCCGCGGTGATCCTCCATGGCGCACAGGATGACTCCGTGCCCCTCGCCGAGAGTCGAGCCTTTGCTGCATCCCATCCTTGCTGCATCTTGCACGAATTGGAGGACGATCACGCGCTGTTGAAGCCGGAGACGCTGGCCTTGCTGGATTGCTTACTGGAGGAGGCCTTCCCGCTCACCAGGGGATGACGAAGGCCATGACAGCGACCACATGGCAGGCGCTGCCCACGAGGACGAACAGGTGCCACACCGCATGGTGGAAAGGCAGGCGTTCCAGACCGTAGAAGATCGTCCCTGCGCTGTAGCAGACGCCACCTCCGAAGAGCCAGAAGAGGCCCCAGGGGGGAAGTGCGCGCCAGAGCGGGAAGATGGCGATGAGCACGAGCCAGCCCATGGCCAGGTAGATGCAGGTGGAGAGGATCGCATGGCGGGGACCGAAGATGGACTTGAAGACGATGCCAAGTGCGGCCAGGCCCCACACAAGGCCGAAGAGGGTCCAGCCCCAGGGGCCCCTCAGGATGGTCAAACAGAAAGGCGTGTAGGTCCCTGCGATGAGCAGGTAGATGGCCGAATGATCCAGGATGCGGAAGACGCGTTTCACGCGAGGTCCCCGAAACGCGTGATAGAGGGTCGACATGGCGTAGAGCAGCACCAGCGCGGACCCGAACAGGGTCGTGCCGACGACATGCCGGGCAGTTCCGTTGAGAGCCGCAAAGACGACCATCACGACCAGGGCGGCGACGGCCAGAGCCCAGCCGACGCCGTGTGACACGCTGTTGAGCAGTTCGCTGCGGGAGTGAGCGCCCGGGGCAGCTGCGTCGTGATCCATCGATGCCTCGCCGGTCACATCATCCCATGGCCGAGCAGAGCCACAAGGCGCGAATGGTAGACTTGAGGACCCCAACCAAGGCCTGGCCCACGATCCTTCCAGGCTAACCCCGGAGATCGTTCCCATGAGTGGCAAGGTCCCTGTTCGAGGCCTCGACGCATTCGCGAAAGAAGGACCGATCTCCATCCAGGTGTTCTCTTCGGATCGCATTGAAGAGATCCACCGGATGCTGGTGGCCTTCTTTGCGACGACCCAAGACCCCATCCGGGATCTGGGGCTGCGTGATTCCTCTCTGCTGGAGCAAGCCATCGCCCACCAGTTCTCGGGCGGTGTGGATGGCCATCACCCGCTGGAGAAGGCTGCGGCCCTGTTCCAGGGCCTGTTCGATGAGCTGCCCTACCACGATGGCAACGCTCAGACCGCGTTCCTGGCCCTCCTGTTGCAGCTGGACGACAACGGGTATGTGCCCAACCGCGTCTCCTTCGATGACTTCTTCGAGTTCTGTGCCGCTGTCCATGACCACCGGATGAACTCCGCAGGTTCGGACGATTCCAAGCCATCGGCCCGACGGTCGGGTGGGGACTTCGATGGTTCGGAGCTTGCTCAGATCCTGAAGTGGCTCAAGACGCATACGCGGCCGGAGCCGATCCGGGACCATCCACTTTCCGTCGAGGAGCTGAAGCGGGTGCTTCTCGCCAATGGATTCCAGGCGGCAGAGGGAGAAGACGGAAGCCTGGACGTGAGACGTCGGGAGGCGGAAGGGCCTCGGCGCCTCTTCGGGATGGTGGCGCCGAAGCGGTCTGACTCCCAGATGTTGTGCCGGATCCCGAGCCCCCATGGACAAGGCCTGGTGGCGCTCTCTGCCGTGCGTGCCGTCCGCAAGGCCTGCGACCTGACGCCCGAAGCTTTCTACGATTGGCGCGCCCGTCTGGACTCCTTCGTCCGCCAGCATCAATCGCTGCTGGTGAGGCTTGGACGGATCTAGGGCTACCATCTAGCATGGCTCTCGTTCTGGCCGGGTGCTCGGCCCTTCTCTACGGCATCGCCGACTTCGCAGGCGGATATGCGGCTTCGAAGAGCCGATTGCTGTCCGTGCTGATTCTTTCCCAGCTCGTGGGCACGGTGGTGGCCCTGGTTGCTCTGATGCTGCTTGGCTCCACGGGACCGACGGTGAGGGATTTGCTGTGGGGCTTCCTCGCCGGATTCTCGGGATCCATGGGGCTCTTCATGCTCTATGGGGGCATTGCCCGGAGCATCGTGGCCATCGTCTCGCCGACCTCAGCCCTCATCGGGGCCCTGATCCCGGTGTTGTTCGCCCTCGTGTCGGGGGAGCGGCCCTCGCCAAGCGCCATCACCGGCTCGCTGATCTGCCTGCCTGCCATTCTCCTGCTCTCCTGGGAAGGGAAGGGGGCTGAATCCCCGAAGGGTACGGTCCGATCGGCGCTCCTCTACGGGATTCTTGCGGGGCTTGGGTTCGGCATCTTCTTTGTCACCCTCTCGCGTTCGAACCCTGGGGCGGGTGTGTGGCCCCTGCTGGGCGCGAGAGTGGCTTCCATCGCCTCCTTCACGCTTGCGTTGCTGGCTTCCCGCCACTCCTTCCGCGTCGAACGCGGTGGGCTGGTGCCTTCCATGGTCGCCGGGGCCGCCGACATGGGCGCGAACATCCTCTTCCTGCTCGCCAGTCAGTCGGGAATGCTTTCCCTGGTGGCCATCATCACGTCCCTGTTCCCCGCGCCCACGGTGATCTTGGCCCGCTTCGTCTTCCAGCAGCGGATTCCGCCGATCCGCATGGCCGGGCTGGTGCTGGCCCTCGCGGGCGTGGCGCTCATCAGCCTGCGCTGATCAGCGCTCGATCCTCGTGGAGAGGACGATGGCCGAGGTCGTGCGCTCCACCCCATCCAGGAGGCCGATGCGGTCGATCACCGCATCGAGCTCGCCGATGGAGTCCGCGGTCACGATGGCCAGGAGATCGAAGGGGCCGCTCACGGAGTGGAGGGTGCGCACCTCCGGGATCCGGCGCAGGGCCGATTCGATGGCCGCGTTGCGCTTGGGGGCCAGCGTGATGAGGACGAAGGTCTTCACCAGCGCGGCCTCCATCTCATCCGGGACCTTGATGGTGTAGCCCGCGACGACGTGGTTGCGCTCCAGGCGCTCGATGCGGCTCTGGACCGTGGTGCGGGAGAGGTGGAGCTTGCGGGCCAGCTCGGCCGTGGAGGTGCGGGCGTTCTCCCGCAGGAGGTTGAGGAGCATGCGGTCGATGGCGTCCAAGGCAATTTTCGTCATATCGCCAATATCATCATGAAAGATGCCGAAACATAGCCTACATTTCGTTATTCATCCAGGATGATTTTGCACACAAGGTGCGGAAACTCGATACAACCCTGCTGTGCCACCTGGAGTGAAGCCATGTCCCCGAACCTGCGCGCCGCCGAACAGTCCATCCACGTGCAGCCGGAAGAGGTCTTTGACGTCCTCAAGCGGCACATGCTGGTGGACGGCTTCCACCTTGTCATGGACCTGGAGAAGTCCCAGGGCTCCTGGATCGTGGATGCCCGCGATGGCCGGAAGTATCTGGACTTCTACACGTTCTTCGCAACGGCACCCCTGGGCCACAACCACCCGCGCCTGCGGGAGGCGGCTTTCGAGCGCAAGCTGGGTTCCATTGCCGTAAACAAGCCCGCCAACAGCGACATCTACACCACCGCCTTCGCGGAGTGGGTGGAGACCTTCGCCACCCATGCCGGCCCCGGTTACCTGCCGCACCTGTTCTGGATCGACGGCGGCACCTTGGCTGTGGAGAACGCCCTCAAGGCGGCCTTCGACTGGAAGGTCCGCAAGAACCTGGAACGAGGGAAGGGCGAGAAGGGCTCCCGGGTGATCCACTTCAAGGAGGCCTTCCATGGCCGGAGCGGCTATGCGCTCAGCCTGACCAACACGGCCGATCCGAAGAAGTACATGTACTTCCCCAAGTTCGACTGGCCGCGGATCATCAACCCGAAGGTGACCTTCCCCTTGGAGGGCGAGAACCTGGCGAAGGTGATCGAAGTGGAGGAAGATGCGATCCAGCAGATCCTCGAAGTCGTCCAGCGGGATCCCGATGACATCGCCTGTCTGATCATCGAGCCCATTCAGGGGGAAGGTGGTGACAACCACTTCCGGCCGGAGTTCCTGCAGCGACTGCGTGATCTGGCGGATGAGCATGAGTTCCTGCTGATCTTCGACGAGGTCCAGACCGGCTTCGGGGCCACGGGTACCTGGTGGGCGCATGATCAGCTCGGTGTGAAACCCGACATCCTGGCCTTCGGCAAGAAGTCCCAGGTCTGCGGCATCGCGGCGAGTACGCGCCTTGATGAAGTCGACTGCGTCTTCAAGGTCCCGAGCCGAATCAACAGCACCTGGGGCAGCAACCTGGTGGACATGGTCCGGGGGACCCGGATCATCGAGGTGCTGATGGAGGAGAACCTCATCGAACACTGCTCCCGCCAGGGGAAGCGCCTGTTGAAGGGGCTCGAGGAGATCCACCGCGACTTCCCGGAGATCACCTCCAACCCAAGAGGGAAAGGCCTCTTCTGTGCCCTCGATCTCTTCTCCCCCGAACTGCGCACGGCCACGGTCTGCAAGGCCCAGGAGCTGGGCATGATCATCCTGGCCACGGGGCAGAAAGGGCTCCGGTTCAGGCCCGCGCTGAATCTTCGCACGGACGACCTGGACCTCGGCGTCGAGCTCCTGCGGAAGAGCATCAAGCTGGCCTCGGAGACCGTGCGTCCCTATCTCACGGGCGCCTGAGTCCGCTTGCGGCAGAGCTGTCTTCTCCCTCACTCTGTTAGGGAGATGCGAGATCGTGAGCTTGTCCAGCGGATCAAGGACGCAACGGACTTGGTGAGCCTGGTCAACCAGGCGGTCAAGCTTCGCAAGCAGGGCGCCGCGTGGGTGGGGCTATGCCCCTTCCACTCTGAGCGCTCGCCGAGCTTCCAGGTCCTGCCGGAGCGAGGCTTCTACCACTGTTTCGGCTGCGGCAAGCACGGGGATGCCTTCACCTGGATCATGGAGCGCGAGGGCCTAACCTTTCCGGAAGCCATGGAGCAGTTGGCCCGCTCGGCGGGGATCGAGCTTCCGAAAGTACGGGAGCGCTCGGCGGCGGAGATGGACCTCGAGTCCCGCCTGCGAGCCGTCCTGGACGAAGCCCAGGCCTTCTATGGAAGGAAGCTGCGGGAGGTGGCGAAAGCTTCCGATTACCTCAAGCAACGGGGCATTTCCGAGGGCTTCCTCCAGGAAGCCGGATTCGGCTTCGCCCCGGATGCCTGGGAGTCGCTCGTGAACCACCTGCGCAGCCAGGGGTTCTCGGCGGAACTCATCGAGCAGACCGGGCTGGCCAGCCGCAGCGAGCGGGGCAGCCTCATCGACTTCCTGCGCAACCGGATCACCATCCCCATCCACGATGCCCGTGGTCGGCTCATCGCCTTCGGCGGGCGGGCCTTTGGCGACGACAAACCGAAGTACCTCAATACACGGGAGACCGCGCTCTTCAGCAAGAGCCAGGTGCTCTTCGGGTTCCATCGGGCCAAGGGGCAGCTGCGGGACGGCGCACTGGTTGTGGAAGGGTATTTCGATGTCTTGCAACTCCACCAGGAAGGGATCTACTCGGCGGTGGCCCCTCTTGGGACGGCCCTGACCGAAGGCCATCTCCAGCAGCTCGGTCGGTTCACCAAGCGTCTGGTGCTCTGTTTCGACGGGGATGCGGCGGGGCAGCGAGCCATGGAGAAGGCCCTCCGGCTGGCCCTGCCCATGGGATTCGACATCCGATTGCTGTTGCTGCCTTCCGGCGAGGATCCGGACACCTGGTGCATGAAGCTGGGGGCTCAAGCCTTCCGCGAGATGGTCGGGAATGCGCCGGACTGGACCAGCTTCATCATCGACCGGACGCTCGAAGGCAAGGACTTCCGGCGGACGACGGACCGCATGGAAGCCCTTCGAGGGCTGGCGGAGTTCCTCGTGCATCTCCCGAACACGCCGGAGCGGCGGGAGCTCTTCGCAAGCCTGGCGCATCAGCTGCAGATCCCCCTGCCGGAGCTGGACCGGGCCATCAAGAACCGGATCCAGCCGGAGCGGAACCCAGTGGACGAGGCCGTACGGCCGCCTGTGGCCAGCGATGTGGATGACCTGCTCAAGCCCCTGCTGCGATTGTGCCGGGATGCCCGTGTTCGCGCCCAACTGCACGAGGTGCCTCCGGCCTGGTGGGAGTCCCTGGCAGGTGCCCCCTTGCTCCAGACCCTTCTGGATGCCGACGGCGTCGATGACCATATTCCGGGCGAGGCGTTGGCACAATTGCGCTACATCGAAGCCTCCTGGGCGGAAAAAGACGAAGCCGAGTCGGTTCCTGGAAACGTATTCCGCAAGCTCGAGATCGCCTATGTGGATCGGGAGATCCAGGCCGTCAACCGCCAGATGCAGGAACCGGCAGTCAAGGAGGATCCAGAGTCGCTGCGCCGCCTTGAAGTCCGGGCTGCGGAACTTCTCATCAGGGCGAGACATCTCAAGCCCAAGCGCCTTGCCCGGAAACCGTTCTGAGCAAAGGTCGTTCCACCAAATTTTCCAGCAGCCCTTGCCAGGTTCGAATCGCTACCTATACTGAAGAGTTCCGGGTGCGCTGTCATGATGGGCATGCTCTGCCCACGGTACCCACCCGACACGGCTCACCGCGATAACCCTTTGGAACCCGTGGCTCTTTGAGGTCTTGATGACTCCTGTCCCCGCTCGTGAAAACTACTTCCAGCTGACGAAAGCGCTCATCTCTCTTGGCAGATCCCGCGGATACGTCCTGGTCGACGAGCTCAACACCTTCCTTCCAGACTCCGCCTCGTCGCCCCTCGATGTGGAAACCATCATGTCCATGCTCAGTCGGCTGGGTGTGGGGGTAGGTGCCACCGAAGAGGAGGCGCTCGCCTCCCGCGAACAGACCTCGGATCAGGACATTCCCTTCCCGGAAGGGCCTGCGAAGCTGGACAAGGACCTCGATATCGACATCGATGGTCCCGACAGCGACAAGTTCAACGACCCCGTGCGCATGTACCTCAAGGAGATGGGCACGGTGCCCCTCCTCAAGCGCGAGGACGAGGTCGAGATCGCCAAGCGCATCGAGGTGGGCGTCCGCAGCGTCATGCGGGCACTCTCCCGCAGCCGGCTTGCCGCCAGTCTGCTGATCGACATCGGGAAGATGCTCAAGGACAACCCTGGCAAGATCCGAGAGGTCGTGGGCCTATCCGATGAGGTGGACGAGGACGAGGATGCCGAAAACACCTCGGCCACGCAGCATGTGCACCATCAGTTCGAGAAGCTGCTGGTCTACGAGCAGGCCCTGCAGGAACTCCTTGTGCTCAAGGCCAGCGGCAAGCCGCTCCCGAAGAAGCGCAAGATTGACTACGAGATCCTTGCGGCCAGGGCCCGTGTCAGCCGGCAGATCCGGCGCCTGGGGCTCAACAGCCTTGCGGTGACGCGCCTCATCGACAAGATCACGCACCACCACAACCAGGTGATGGCGGGGGAGCGCAAGCTTCGTGAGCTCAGGGACCGGCTGAAGAACCCGGCCTTTGCCTCCATGAAGGAGAAGTACACCAAGGAGTCCGAGCACATCCAGGGCGAGCTGGACCGCTTCTTCGTGAAGTACGAGACCGAGAGCCATCTCTTCCATGCCGACTTCAACCTGCTGAAGCAGGCCGAATCCATCAGCCGAGCCGCCAAGGCCGAGCTGATCGAAGCCAACCTGCGCCTGGTGGTCAGCATCGCCAAGCGCTACACCAACCGTGGGCTGCAGTTCCTGGATCTGATCCAGGAAGGCAACATCGGGTTGATGAAGGCCGTGGACAAGTTCGAGTACAGCCGTGGCTTCAAGTTCTCGACCTATGCCACCTGGTGGATCCGGCAGGCCATCACTCGCGCCATTGCGGACCAGGCCCGCACCATCCGCATCCCGGTGCACATGATCGAGACCATCAACAAGCTGATCCGGACCCAGCGCGAGCTGGTGCAGAAGCTGGGTCGCGAACCCTCCAGCGAGGAGATCGCCGAGGCCATGGACATGCCGGTGTCCAAGGTGCGCAAAGTCATGAAGATCGCCCAGGAGCCCATCAGCCTCGAGACCCCCATCGGTGAGGAGGAGGATTCCCACCTTGGGGATTTCATCGAGGACAAGGCCGTGGTCTCGCCCGTGGAGCAGGTCGTGAGCCAGCGCCTCAAGGAGACGGTGAACTCCGTCCTGCAGACTCTCACGGAGCGCGAAGAGAAGGTGCTCAGGATGCGCTTTGGTGTGGGCGACGAGGCTTCCGAGCACACCCTTGAAGAGGTCGGCAGCGAGTTCGCCGTGACCCGCGAGCGCATCCGCCAGATCGAAAGCAAGGCGCTCCGCAAAATTCGCCATCCGCGCTATTCCAAGACCCTCAAAGCTTTCCTGGGCTAGCCAGCGGGCGGGCTGCATGTGTGTGTCGGCGAATTTGTGAGCTGAGGCCCACAGGGCCGAAGGCACATCCCGCAGGGATGCGAACAGGATCCGCCATCCGCGCTATTCCAAGGCCCTCACCATCCGACCGAAGCCTTGCGAAGGGAGGGTAGGACGGAACAGGCCGAAGGCCAGTTGCCGCCCCGAAGGGGTGAGGCGCGGAGCGCCGAATCAAGGCCTTCCTGGGCTAGCCAGCGGGCTGGCTGCATGTGTGTGTCGGCGAATTTGTGAGCTGAGGCCCACAGGGCCGAAGGCA
>CAYZND010000021.1:350-2619 GCA_964479495.1 uncultured Mesoterricola sp. | reverse complement strand
CATCCCGCAGGGATGCGAACAGGATCCGCCATCCCCGCGAACCCAGGACTGTCAAGGCTTTCCTAGGCCACCGTTCCGCCTGAACGGGCCGGGAGGTGTACGGAAATTTATGCGCAGTCTGCCTTCCCGGAGATCTGCGTTTCACGGCATTCTAGACGCATCATCGGAGCGGACTCGTGCTGTCGAAGGACCAGATGCTGGGCAAGTACCAGATCCTGGACCGCCTTGGGGCGGGTGGGTTCGGCACGGTCTACCTGGCCATGGATCGGCTGCTGAACCGGAAGGTCGCGCTCAAGGTGCCCCATCATCAGACCGACGAGCAGGCCCTCCTGCAGGAGCCGCGCATCATGGCGGCCCTGAAGCACGCCAACATCGTGGAGCTGATCACGGTGGAGAAGAAGGACGACACCTTCTTCATGGTCCTGGAATACGTCGATGGAGAGGGGCTCGACAAGCTGATCCGCCGGGAGCGCACCTTGGCCCCGCCTCGGGCCCTGGAGATCGCCATCGATGTCTGTTCGGCCATCGGCTTCGCCCACGGCCATCAGGTCCTGCATCGTGACCTAAGGCCGGCCAACATCCTCATCACGCGGGAGGGCGTGGCCAAGGTGACGGATTTCGGCACCAGCCGCTTCCTCGAGCTCCAGAAGGAAGGCTTCGCCCGCACCCGCATCGGTTCCCCGCCCTACATGGCCCCGGAGCACTTCCGGGGACGGGCGGTCTTCCAGAGCGACCTCTGGTCCCTGGGCATCACCTTGTATGAAATGCTCACGGGGACCGTTCCCTTCTACGATGCGGATCCCATCAAGATCGCCCAGGCCTTCCAGAGCAACCCCATCATCCCGCCCCATCTCAAGAATTCAGCCGTTCCCAAGATCCTTTCCGAAGTGGTGATGAAGGCCCTCACCGTCAATCTCGGGGACCGGTTCCTGAGTGCCCAGGAGTTCCTGAAGGCGCTGCGGCATGTGCGCGATGGCGTCTCCCGGGAGACACGACCCTTGGGTAATGCGGTCCTCCCGGCCACGGGCTCCGGTCCGGTCCAGACCCTTCCCAGAGGGTCCGCAGGACACACGCAGCAGAGGCTCTGCCGCTACTGCTACCGGCCGCTGCCGCGAATGGCGGTGGTCTGTCCAAGCTGCGGGGAAAAGAACTGATGCTTGGTCTCTCTCGGCAGCTGCTTCAGGGGTGTTGGCGGCGGCGCTGGTTTCGGAGGCTCACGTACGTCCTGGTCTCGGGGGCCGCGCTGGGCGGAGCCGGGCTGTGGACCTTTCGGCAGCCGTTCTTCAATCGCTGGCTCATCGGGAAGCTGGATGCGTACGTGCTCGAGGAGACCGGGCTGCGCCTGGAGGTGGAGAACCTCGAGTTCCATGTGGTGCAGGGGCGGATCATCCTGAGGAATCTGGCCCTGGGGGACGATCTGCTCCGTGCGGACCGTCTGGAAGTGCAGGTGGACTTCGCCACCCTTCTGGGGCGGAATCCCCACCTCTGGAACATCGAACTGGAGAATCCGCGTTCCGTCCTTGATGCGCAGCGGCTGGCCAGGATCCGGCTCAAGCCCCATGAGGACACGGGCTCCACGCCGTTGGTCCGGCTCGATCGAGTCAAGGTGACGGGCGGGAGGCTCCGTATCCAGGAACCCGCTTGGCACGTTCCGAGTGCTGAATTCACCTATCGCATCACAGGGAAGGGGCTTGGGCCCAACCGGATGGCGGTGGAACTCCAGGTGCCCTGGTTCGGATGGGGTTCGGGAGCCGAGGTCGTCAACGGCAGCATGGCCATGAAGGCCAACCTTAGCGACCTGGCCCTGGAGCTGAAGGAGGGCGAGGTGAAGCTGGGCCGCAGCTCAGTCTCGGCCAAAGGCAGCTATGCCTTCGCGGAACGGATTGTGGCTTCCGAGGTCTCAGGCAGGGTGGAGCTTGGGCAGGCCCTGAGCCTGATGGATCCGAAGGCCCCCAGGACCTGGGAAGGGACGGCCGAGTTCAAGGCCGATGTCCGCGGAACCCTCAACAATCCTGCCTGGAACCTGACGTTTCAGGGACAGGGCATGAGCGCGCGCTCCCTGAACCTGAAGCCGGGCGAAGTGGACCTCAAGGCGGATGGCAGTTTTCATCACATGAACATCCGGGAGCTGGCCTGGAACTCGTCTCAGGGGCGTCTCTCGGCGACAGGGCAGTGGAAACAGGGTTCCGGCAGCCAGCTGCAGTTCCACAGCGAGCAGGTGGGGCTCGCGCCCTTGGCAGCCCTATCGCGAGTGGGCTTCCTCGAAGAG
>CAYZND010000021.1:0-340 GCA_964479495.1 uncultured Mesoterricola sp. | reverse complement strand
TGTGCGCTTCTGCCGGGCCAGGTCAGCCGCTGACGGTGGACCTGGACGGCGACGCTGAGATTCCGGGCGATCCCTGGGTGCCTCCGCAGTGGGATTCGTTGAAGGTGACGGCCGAAGGCCGCTTCATGCGGAATGGCGAGTCCGTCGGAAAGCTCAGCCTTCTGGCTTCGGAGGGCGTCATCGCCCTGGACCGCGTGGATCTGCGGGTCCCGGAAATCGAGACCGAGGGACGCGGCACCCTGACCTTGGGCAAGAAGGGCTTCCAGTCGATCCATGCCGAGGCTTCGGCTCGGACCGAGGCCTCCCTCGTGGCGGACGTGTTGCACGCCTGGGATATCGG
>CAYZND010000020.1:8561-18678 GCA_964479495.1 uncultured Mesoterricola sp. | reverse complement strand
CCGTGACGGCGGCGGATTACCTCGTGGTGGAGTGGGCTGGGGATTCCGGCCCCTGGCCCACGGAATGGATCAGCCAGCTGACGCTCTCGAGCCAAGGGGACGGTCGCTCGGCCGCCTGGCAGGTTCCAGGCTGACGGACGCTCCGTTTACACTCATGATGATGGGGGGGAGCAAGCATGTCTTCTCACCTGGACAGATATCCCGGCCCGGTGGTGATCGCCGTGGATAGGAACTATGTCCCGATGATGGAGATACCGCGGCGGAAGGCCATTCGAGCCGTGGCCGCGGGGCGGGCCTATGTGCTTGATCCGGCGACCTTGGGCCGCCATGAGGACTTCCGGATGTCCATGAGCCTCATCATCTATCCCCATGCCCAGGCGTTGGCCGAGACCAAGCTCCTGATGGGCAGGATCGAACGCAGGGTCTTAAAGCGCGACCACCACCTGTGCCAGTACGAGGGCTGCCACAACCGGGCCACCACCGTCGACCACGTGGTGCCAGTCTGTCAAGGCGGGAGAACCTCCTGGCAGAACCTGGTGGCGGCCTGTCTTCCATGCAATCAGCAGAAGGGAGGCCGGACGCCGGAGCAGGCTGGGATGAGCCTGAAGCGGATTCCACGGGGGCCCAGGGCCCACCTTTTCGAGCGGTTTGAGGCGATCTTGAAAGAGGCATCTGCCGCCTAAGTGCCGTCATCTGATCTATTGAACAGCCCGACGTTCCGCAGGGACGTCGGGTGGTGAATGAACATTAAATCCGTGTTTCCTGGCCCTACGAGATTCAATTCGGAAATCAACTAACGATCGAAAAAGGCCACTTCCCATCTGCTCAGTGCTATCATCCGGATCTACGGAGGATAACTCATGCCGAATGTCGATATCAGCTCCCAGTCGGGAAAGGATTTCTCAGGGGATGTGCTGATTGTTCCCGTCTTCTCTGGCCGGGAGCGTCATCGTCTCCCGTTGGCCATCAGCAAGGTTGCTCGCCAGGTCATGGACGAGAGCGATTTCAAGGCGGATTATCTTGAACTAGTTCCTCTCCACCATCCCAATGGCGTCAAGGATTGCCGATGGATGCTCCTGGTCGGTCTTGGGGAAGAAGAGAAGGTTACCCACAACAAGATCCGGAAGGCGGTGGGAACCGCCGCCCGACACAGCCTCAAGAAGGGCTGGAAGAAGATCGGCGTGATCTCCCCCTCCACGTCCCTGCTGGACCACGATGAGGCCCAGGCCGCCGTGGTGGAAGGGGCCTTGCTCGCCGACTACGACTTCACGGCCTTCAAGGGCAAACCTGAGCCGAAGCGTTTTGAGACCCTCGAAGTCTTCACCAACGGGGACGATACCCGGAAGGCCCGACGGCGCTTGCCCCAGATCGAAGCCGGGGTCGCCGCCTGCCACCGGGTGAGGGACCTCGGGAACACACCCGCAGGGGACCTCTATCCGGAAGCCTTCGCCGAGATCGCCCAGAAGTTGGCGAAGCAGCACAAGCTCGGTTGCGAGGTCATGGGACCTGAAGACTTGCAGAAGGGCGGCTTCAATGCCTTGCTGGCCGTGGGACAGGGCTCGGCCAGGACCCCCCGGGTGGTGAAGCTCGAGTACAAGCCCAAGGAAAAGGCCAAGAAGCATGTGGTCCTGGTGGGGAAGGGCGTCTGCTTCGACTCCGGTGGTTTGTCCCTGAAGGATGCCTCCGGAATGGAGACCATGAAGGGTGACATGATCGGAGCCGCCATCGTGCTGGCGACCCTGGCCGCCTGTGCGGAAGCCCAGGCTCCCGTCCAGGTGACGGGGATCATGGGGCTGGTTGAGAACATGCCCTCCGGCACCAGCTACAAGCCTGGTGACGTCCTGAAGAGCCGAAGCGGCAAGACCATCGAGGTTCTCAACACGGATGCGGAAGGTCGTCTGGTCCTGGCGGACCTCCTGGACTATGCCTCCGGGATGGGCGCCGATCATGTCCTCGACTTCGCGACCCTCACTGGCGCTTGCGTTGTCGCGCTGGGGGACGGGGTCTCCGCGGTGTTCGGGACGGACCAGAAGCTGGTCGAACGACTGCTGGATGCCGGTTCGACCACCGGCGAGCACCTCTGGCAGCTGCCCCTGGTGGAAGAGTACCGGGACTCCCTGAAGAGCCAGGTCGCCGATATCAAGAACATCACCGGTCACCGCTGGGGAGGTTCCATCACGGCAGCCCTGTTCCTGAAGGATTTTATCAAGCACGAGTCCTGGATCCATGTGGACCTGGCGGGAAGCTGGTCCAGTGCGGAGCGGGACTACCGTCCCCACGGCGCCACGGGCGAAGGGCCCCGCTGGCTGCTGGACTGGCTTCTGGCCTGATTCATGAATTCATGCCCGGAGAGGGGAGCCTTGGCTCCCCTTTCTGTTTGAATGACAAGTCTTCCTCTTGACCTAGGGCCGCAGGCGGGGATCCTATTAGGACGATCTCGACAGCGTGCATAGCCCGGAGCCCCCCATGGAAACGATGGAAACCCTCACCAAGGCCGACCTGTCCAAGCACCTCATGGAGCAGCTGGAGTTCGGCAAGAAGGATGCAGACTTGCTGGTGAACACATTCCTCGAATGCATCATCAAAGCCTTGCATCAGGGAGAAGGTGTGGAACTCAGAGGGTTCGGAAGCTTCCGCCTGCGGGATCGCCGTGCACGACAGGGGCGCAATCCCCGGAGCGGGCAGTCGATCGAGGTACCACCCAAGCGTGTGGTCTACTTCAAGCTCGGCAAGGAACTGCGAAGCAAGCTCATCGACGAAGGGGCTGACGAAGAGTAGCCGCTCGCATCAAGCAGGGGCGCAGCCCCGTTCAGGAGGTTCTCAATGAAATTCGGCAAATTCCTTCTCTCGTGCGCTGCTGCGTTGGCTTTGGTGGTGCCTGCGCTCGCGCAGACGAAGGCTCCCGCCACTGGCAAGGCTGCGGCCAAGGCTGCCCTTCCGCGGGTCGCCATCCTCAAGTTCCCCACGGCCCCCGGTGCCTGGAGCGGCTGGCGGCACGGTGGCTGGGGCAACAAGGAAGAGCGCATTGCCGACGTGCTCCAGGACCTGTTCGTGACGGAGCTCGTTTCCCAGGGCAAGGGGAAGCTGCGCCTGGTGGAGCGCGAGCGCCTGAACGAGATCCGCAACGAGCTCAACTTCCAGCAGAGTGGCGAGGTCGATACGGCGACCGTCCAGAAGATCGGCAAGCTGTTGGGCGTCAAGTACCTGATTACCGGCAAGATCACTCGCTTCGCGTACAAGGACTCCAGCATCAAGGGCGGCTGGCTGGCCGGGGCATTGGTGGGCAAGGCCACGGGCAACTGGATTGCGAGCGGCGCGGCCGGCGACACCCAGGTGGGCCGGGCCAGCCTCTCGGGCCGGCTGGACGTGCGGCTGATCGAAGTGGAGACCGGCGAGATTCTCGTGGTGGCCAAGGACGAGGGCAAGGTGGCTGACACCAGCGTCATGATCGGCGGCACGGGACGGGAAGTCGAATACAACGAGGAGCTGGTGAACGAGATCTTCGAACCCATCGTCGAGCGCATGTCTCCCAAGCTCATCAAGGGCATCACCAAGGAGCACGCAGACTCCGAGGAGGCCAGCGAGTAGGTCCGGCATGAACTTCAACCCGGGGGGCTGAAAAGCCCCCCTTTTCTTGCTGCCTATGGAAGCCAGCGTCGGGTGGCACCGAGGATGGCCTCGGCGTATTTCGGGCCCAGGTGTTCGGAACAGTGCAAGTGCCAGGTCGGCACGTCGATCCGTTGAACGCTCGTGAAGTGCGACGCCACGTGCCGCTGGGAGTCCTGGGGCGCCAGGCGGTCCTGGGTTGCCAGGAAACATAAGGAGGGTGTCTCGAGCATGAGTCCGTCGAGTTGCTTCTGCAGGTCGGTCTCCTCGCGGTCATAGCCGGCGCTGTGGGCCGCCCAGCGGCTTCCCAGGTCGCCAATGAGGGGCGCCAGGAGCGGGTGCCAGAAGCGGTCCCGGGAGCCGCGCACGAGCCGCTCCCCAAAGTCACGGCTGCTGGCCGGTGCCCCTTCCCAGACAATGCCACCGAGGGGCCCCCGTTTCTCGCGCTCGAGCTTGATCAGGGCCAGGATGCCGACACTTGCCCCAAGGCTGCGCCCCATGAGCACGAGGCGCTTCCTGGGGAGCCCCTGGGCCTCCAGGGCATGAACCGCCTGGACCACCTCGTCGGACTCCCGGGCCCCGAAGGTCACCGGTGGGACCGGACCTCCGGATCTCAGGGCGTCATCCCTGCGACGGTAGGTGAAGATGGCGGCATCCAGTCCCGGGAACCAGCGCAGGGCAGGGCTCGTGCCCCAGCGGTCATCGCCGAAGCCGTGGAGCAGGAGGACGGTTCCGGGGGACCGCTGCCGTCGCTTCAGCGTCCAGAGCTGAACACCATTGGCCTCGAGACGCTCCCAGACGCCTCCTGGATCGCCAGCACCGCCTTGCGCCAGTTCCTGATAGGTCGCTGCGACGCGGTCCAGGGAAGGGACTCGATAGAAGGGCGGATCCACCAGCTCCCGGGCCACGGCATGTACCTTGTAGCCCGTGAACGCTGACAAGACCGTCAGGGCTGCAGCGGAACCCAGGAGCCAGGCCCTGGGGCGCAGGAAGGTTGATGGACGCAAGAAGGCTCAGCGCTCCAGCTTGGCCGTCACGCCGGGAAGTCCTGGCGCCGGAGGCGCGGGCTCGGGCTTTCCGTAGAGCACGGCGTTGAAATGCTGGGAGAAGTTCACGAGGTAGGTGCCCTGGTCGGCAGGCATCGTGACTTCGCCGTGGTCGGGTCCGAAGGCCTCCCGGGGACTCGAAAGGAAGTAGCGATGGACGCCGGGGGTGAGGCCCGAGATGGTCAAGCTGCGTGCCTTCTTCTTGGGGGCCGTGACCGGGATGCGGACGTTGTCCACCATCAGGTCCAGGGGACCATCCACGGGAGTGGTGAAGTGGATCAGCAGGGTGCCCGTCGGGAGCGGCTTGGAGGGCGCGAAGACCTTGGCTTTCGAACACCCGCTCACCGCCACGATCGCGATGCACGCCATGGCTGCCAAGGGCTTGGAACTCCGCATGAAGACCTCCGATCCAATGAGACTACCGTTTCCTGGGTGTTCTGGCCATGGACGAGGTTCCGGGAAAGGTTGCGGATGCCCAAGGTGCTTCCGGGCTATCCTTGAGGGTGACCTATAGGAGTCCCTTCATGACCCGTGTGCTTCTCCAGACCAGCAAAGGCGACATCAACCTCGAACTCTTCCCCAAGGAAGCGCCCGGCACCGTGGCGAACTTCGTCAAGCTCATCAGCGAGGGCTTCTACGATGGGCTGGCGTTCCACCGCGTGATCCCCAGCTTTGTGATCCAGGGCGGCTGCCCGAACACGCGTCCTGGCGCGAAGGGACTGCCCGGCACCGGTGGCCCCGGCTACAAGATCAAGTGCGAGACCGCCGGCAATCCCCACAAGCACGAGCTGGGCGCGGTCTCCATGGCCCACGCGGGCAAGGACACGGGCGGCAGCCAGTTCTTCATCGTCAATGGCGATCGCCGCAACGTGCAGCACCTGGATGGCGTCCATACGGTCTTCGGCAAGTGCGTCGCTCCCGAGGACATCAAGGTCGTGCAGGCGATCCAGCCCGACGACAAGATCGTGAAGGCCACGGTCACCGAGGCCTAGGCACGCACCCACCTGAGGCGGAGCGCGGATCGCGGGATCCTCGCTCCGCCTCAGGTGCATCTTCCGCTACACTGGAAAGCTCGGAGTCCCCTGTGTCCAAGCGCTTCTACATCACGACGCCCATCTACTACGTCAACGACAAGCCGCATATCGGCCACACCTATACGACGGTATTGGCGGACGTGCTGGCGAGGCACCACCGGATGATGGGCGAGGAGGTCTACTTCCTCACGGGGACCGACGAGCACGGTCAGAAGATCGAGAAGACCGCCGCCGCGCGCGGCATCACGCCCCAGCAGCTGGCGGACGAGGTGATGCCCAACTTCGAGAATCTCTGGAAGCGCATGGAGCTGACCAACGACTTCTTCGTGCGCACGACACACGCCCGCCATAAGGCCGTGGTGCAGGATCGCTTCAAGCAGCTCCTGGCCACGGGAGACATCTACAAGGCCACCTACAAGGGGCTCTACTCCGTCTCTGACGAAGCCTACGTCACTGAGACCCAGGCCAAGGAACTCCAGGCCCAGGGGCTGGCCCACCAGCTGGTGGAGCTGGAGGAGGAGAGCTACTTCTTCAAGCTATCGGCCTACGAGAACTGGCTCATCCAGCTTTATGAGAAATATCCCGAGTTCGCGCTGCCCGACTTCCGCCTCAATGAAGTGAAGCAGTTTGTAGCCCCGGGCGGCGAGCGTGGGAACCTCCAGGATCTCAGCATCAGCCGCACCAGCATCACCTGGGGCATTCCCGTGCCCGGCGACGATCGCCACGTGGTCTACGTCTGGTTCGACGCCCTCCTCAACTACCTCTCGGCCTGTCAGGAGGGCTTCTGGCCGCCCCAGGTCCAGCTGGTGGGCAAGGACATCCTGCGCTTCCACGCCGTCTACTGGCCTGCCTTCCTCATGGCCATGTACCGCCAGGAAGGCGAGGATCTGAACGGCGAGCTGCCCGCGCGCATCCGTGCGCTGCTGCCCCAGACGATCCTGGCCCATGGCTGGTGGCTCATGGGTGAGGACAAGATGTCCAAGTCCAAGGGCAACATCGTGCGCCCGGATGACCTCCTGCGCTTTGGCAATGACGGGGGCCGCTACTTCCTGCTGCGTGACATGCAGATTGGCTATGACCGCAGCTTCTCCTTCGAGGGTTTCATGGAACGCCTCAACGCTGACCTGGCCAACGGCCTGGGCAACCTGGCCTCCCGCTCCATCAGCATGATCCAGCGCTACCGCGCGGGCGTGGTGCCCGTGGCGGAGGTCTTCGACGATCTCGACAGGGAGGTCGCCGAGCAGGGCCGGAAGATCGCCCCGGAGTACCTGGCGATGGCCGAGAAGCACGATTTCAGCGGCGCCCTGGACCGGCTCTGGACCTACCTGCGCTACCTGGACGGCTACATCGTGAAGGCGGAACCCTGGAAGCTGGCCAAGGATGAAGCGAACAAGGCAAAGCTCGACACGGTCCTCTGCCAGCTCTACCGTTCCCTGCGGGCCACGGCGATCCTGACGGCGCCCATCATGCCCGAGCTGTCCCAGCTCCTGTGGGAGAGTCTGGGCATGTCCGGCAAGGTGGGCGACCAGCGCTTTGCGGACTTCCAGTACGAGGCCCCGGCCCCCGCTCCCGTGGCCGACCCTAAGCCCCTCTTCCAGCGCATCGACAAGGAGGCTGTGTTGAAGGAAATGACCGAGCAGGCCGTTCCCGCGCCCGCAGTCGAAGTCGAGAAACCGGTGGAATACGCGCCCCTGAAGGACAACATCGACTACGACACCTTCGCCAAGACCGATCTCCGCGTGGGTCTGGTGCTTGCGGCCGAGGCGGTGCCCAAGAGCAAGAAGCTCATCAAGATGACCGTGGATCTCGGCTTCGAGAAACGCACCATCCTGGGGGGCATCAAAGAGGCCTACACGCCGGAGGAACTGGTGGGTCGCAAGATCGTCGTCGTGGCCAACCTCGAGCCGCGGGCTCTCATGGGCATCGAGAGCCATGGGATGCTCCTGGCCGCCAGTGACGCGAACTCCATGCCCTACCTGATTGCGCCCCCCGTGGACGCCATGCCGGGCTTCATCGTCAAGTAGGAGGCCCATGCGCTTCTACACGTGGAACGTGAACGGGTTCCGCTCCGTCCTCAAGCAGGGCTTCATGGAGTGGCTCGAGCAGGCTGATCCCGATGTGCTCTCCCTCCAGGAAATCCGGGCCGAGTGGGACCAGGTGGACCTGGGCGTGCGGCGGGAGCTGGAGGCCGTCTTCGACGTGGCCTGGTTCCCGGCCGTGAGCAAGAAGGGCTATGCGGGGTCTGCCAACCTGACCAAGAAGGAACTCGGCTTCATCCACACGAAAGGGCTCGGCATCGACGACTACGACCGGGAAGGCCGAGTCGTGGTCAGCGCGAAGGACGCGCTCGTGTTCGTGGGGGGCTATTTCCCCAACGCCTCCTCAGGCCTGGTCCGGCTGCCTTACAAGCGTCAGTTCGCCCGCGACCTGGCCGAGTTCGCCAGCAAGCAGCACGCTATGGGCCGGCAGCTGGTGGTGACCGGGGACATGAATGTCGCCCCGGAGGAGATCGACCTGGCCAGGCCGAGGGACAATCGGATGAACCCGGGCTTCACGGACGAGGAGCGTGAGGACTTCAAGCTTTACCTGAAGGCCGGATTGCACGATGTGCTCCGTGAGCGGAACCTGGATGTGCCAGGGCTCTATACCTGGTGGACGGCACGGGGGGGGGCCCGACAGAAGAACGTGGGATGGCGCATCGACCATTTCCTGGTATCGGGATCCCTCCTGGGCCGGGTGAAGGATGTCCGCATCCATCCGGAGGTTCTCGGATCCGACCATTGCCCGGTCTGCCTCAACCTGAACTGAACCCGAATCAATAGATGCCGATAGTACCTCCGGCGGGAGTGCCCGTGAGTGTGATAATCTGCGAATAATCCATCGGGGTAGGTATGAGCATGGCGGTGCCAGAAGCGTCCCTATCGGCCCTTTTCCATATCCTGGCCGACCAGGCTTTGCTCGCGATGGGCGTTCCGCATCCCATGATGAAGGAGCAGCCTCCCGCGAATCCCCAAGTGGCGAGGTTCTTTGTGGACCTGTTGGCCTTGGTGCAGGACAAGACCGAGGGCCGTCGAACGGCATCGGAAAGCCAGGAACTGGAAAACCTCCTTCACCAGCTGCGCATGCGATCACTCGACTTGAACACCACCGGCAGCCAAGGGGCCTGAGATGATATCCCTCCGCTCACTTCTGCTGTGCTTCGTCGCATTCCTGGCCTCGTGGGTGTCTTTGCCGGGCCAGGGGGTGCCCGCCCCGGAGCTGGCTCCGGCGATCGCCCTCAGCCACCGCGTGGAGCAGCTCAAGAAGGCCTATACCTCCGGGGACACGGAGGCCATCAAGACCGCCGTGGAGAACGTGGAAGTCTTCCGGCGGACTTTCGGCATGCACGATGTCACCCCCCTGGTGGAGGCGATGGCCCTCTGGGCAAGGCAGCAAGGGGATGCCGGAGAGCCCTCCAGGGGGCTGTCGGTGATGAACATGCTGGAGCGATGGGCTCCCGGACATCCGATCATTCTGGGGTCGCGGGTCGTGCTGTATCGCCAGTCGGGTCTCAAGGGGTATCTCGACAGCCTGCCCGATGTGATTCAGCTCACCCGGCTGCGCTTGACCCACCCGACCCATCGCTGGCTGTGGATCATCCAGCATGTGGCCTGGATCCGCTTGATGGCCTCCCTCCTCCTCTGGGGCTGGGCGATTACGCTCGCCTTGCGCTACCGCAACGTCTTCCGCTATCTCTGGGAGGAGCCCCTCTCCAAGCGCGGCATGGGGTCCATCCTCATGGCGCTGTTCGGCGCGGTCGTGCTGGCCTTGCCGGTGCTCGGCAGCCTGGACCCCGGCCTGGCGGCCATGTTCTGGCTTTGGCTGCTCGCGCCGTTCATGACGGGCGCCGAGGTCAAGGCGACCCTGCTCGTCATCCTGCTCCAGCTGTTCCATCCGACCTTGGCGGTGCTGGAACCTGAAGCGGCCAAGATCCCGGCTCCCAGCATCATCGCCCTGCAGGTCCAGCCTCAGAGCCGATCGTTAGAGGAGCTGGGCGTCCAGAAGTTGCCGGAGGGAGATCGTTCGTTCCTGAGAGGTTGGCAGCAGCTCACGGCCCAGGACTGGGCTGCGGCGGAAGCCACGTTCACCGGCCTCATCGCCAGCCACCCGGATCGAGCCGAGGTCTACAACAACCTGGGAGTGGCCAGGTTCCAGCAGGGCAAGCTCGAGCAGTCCAAGACGGATTTCGACATGGCCGCCGGAGAAGCTGCCCGCTCCGCGAGTTCTCGGGTGATGCCCGAGATCCCACTCAACCAGAGCGTGGTGGCCTTCAAGCAGCTCGACAGCAACCTTGGCATCTCGAAGCAGGAGGAGGCGCGCCTCATGGCGCCGGATTACGTCAAGGGACTCATGGCCGCCAACCAATCACGAACGGATCAGCGGGCCTTTGCG
>CAYZND010000020.1:0-8551 GCA_964479495.1 uncultured Mesoterricola sp. | reverse complement strand
TTGCGGTGCCTCTGGCCGACACGGCCAGCCGGGTCGCTGCCCTGGAGACGGGCCAGAAGGGGGGGGCATCCTCCTGGGAAGAGCGCCTCCGGAGCAGTGAGATCCTCTTCTGGGTGATGGCGGTTGCCGTCACCGCAACGGCGTTTCTGATCCGCCTCAAGCAGAGCCTGAAGCAGGCCCATCCCACCCAGTGCACGCGCTGCGGAGAGCCCTTCCACACCACGGATTGTCCGGATGTGAATATGTGCTCCAAGTGCCACCATCTCTTCGTCCTGAAGGACGGGCTCCATGGTGAAAGCCGGAAGCGCAAGGTGGCGGAAGTGGGGAGCTACCAGCAAGCCCAGAAATGGATCCATCGGACCCTGGTCATGGTGGCCCCCGGCTTGGATCTGAGCTTCATGGGAGCCACCCGGCAGGGGTTCCTGGAGTTCAGCTTTGTGGCCTTCGCTGTGGGCATCGTCCTGGCGACGGGACGCTCGGTGCGTTTCCCCGGAGAGATCATTGAGGATCCTGCCTCTTCGTGGCAGTCCATCGGCATCGTCCTGCTGGTGGTGCTTTTCCTGCGCTCGTGGCTCAAGCTGATGCCTCGCCGCCCTTCGGGAATGAGGTGAATCCATGGCCCTTGAAGGATCTCTGAGGGATTTCGACCTATTCTCGCTGTTCAACATGATCAAGACCCAGGGCAAGAGCGGCACGCTCGTGCTCTCCCGGGGCCAGGAGTTCGTGAAGATCTTCTTCGACCAGGGCGACATCGTCGGCTGCGATTCCAACCAGGTGCGCATGGAAGACCGTGTCGGCGCCATGCTGGTACGACTGGGACGCCTTTCCGGCGACGAGCTGCTGGGCATGATCCAGAAGCAGCGTCAGACCCTGAAGCGCATGGGCACGTTGTTGCTGGAGTCGGGCAAGGTTTCCTCCCAGGATCTCCAGGACGCCCTCTTCAACCAGGCCATGTCCATCATCTACCGGACCTTCCGCTGGATCGAAGGGGACTACCGGTTTGATTCCATCCTGCCCTTGGAGCTGGACCGGGAGAACTTCCCTCCGATTCCCGTGGATACGGTCCTGATGGAAGCCGCCCGCATCATGGACGAGTGGCCGGAAGTCCAGCGCCGGCTGCCCGACAACAACCTGCTGCTGAGGAAGACCGACAAGGCCATGGCCCTCCGCCTGGACATCGACCAGGAGGTGTCCTCGGTGTTCGAGGGCAAGGGCATGAACCTGCAGGGATCGGGGCTGACCCACGAGCAGGAGACGGTGCTCACCTACTTCACGGATCCCCAGAGCATCCAGGGAGTGGTCCAGATCACGCGCTACGACGAGCTGGACACCTGCAAGATCATCGCGGAGCTGCTTGAGGGCGGACTGCTGGAGATCTCCCAGGAGACGACGGACAAGCCTGCTCCACCGCCCTGGGGGCTTCCCATGGAATCCCATCCGGTTCCAAAGGAGCCGGCTGGATCCTCAAGGCTGTTCTGGCCCATGGTGGCGGTGTTTCTGATTGTTCCGCTCTTCACCTACGTGCCGAGAACCCGCAGCTCCTTGAATCAGGGGTTGGCAAGCCTGCAACCCACGGATGTCCGCATCGAGCTGGACCGGACCACCCATGACCGCATGGCCTGGGCCTTCCGTCTGGCTGCTCCCGCCGATGGCGGCCTGGCGCTGTCCCGTACCCTTGGTGCGCCCATGGACGTCAAGAAAAACCCGGTACCCGACTTCTCCAAATACCCAGACACCCTCCTCATGACTCCGCCCGCCCCCGAGCCAGCACCTGTGCCTGTCAGCGGCAAGCCCTGAACCGAGCTACGGGACGACCCATGGCGGTATCAAAGGATCGAAGCGACTGGGGTCTCCTGCTTCTGAGGCTGGCGGCGGGAGGCTTCGCCATTGTCCATGGGTTGGGCCCCCTCCTGCACGCGCGTGGGAGTGTCAGTTTCGCGAATGCCCTCCGGCTGGGGCAGGCGCTCCTGGAGGTGATCTGCGGTGGGTTCCTGGTGACCGGGGTCTGGATGCTGCCTTCCGCGATCACCCTGGCCATCCTGGCTGGGTGGCCCATGGTGAAGGGGTGGGCCCAGGGAGACCGCATCCTGAGCGATCCAGCGGGGCTCTTCAGGATCCTCGCAACCTTGGCTTCTGGCCTCGGCGGTCCAGGGAAGTGGTCGCCTTCAAACTGACGTGGGTGTCCTCGGAGCTGCGGCCCAAGCCACCAGGATCGACACGAAATACAACCCCATGAGGATCGCACTGAAGAACAGGGTCGTCACCACGAGGTCGCCGGGGGTCAGGAAGGCCGCGACGAGCACGATGAGCAGGGTCGCATGCCGCAGGTATTTCAGGAGCCACCGCGCGGTGACGATCCGGAACCGCGCCAGGAAGAACACCAGCACGGGCAGCTCGAAGGCCAGCCCCGTGAGCAGCAGTGTGTATAAAAAAAGATCCAGGTAGGCTGTGATGTGCAGGTTCGCCCTCAGGCCGGCATTCCTGGCTTCCTGGAAGAGAATGTCCCCAAGGAACTGGAAAGCCTGGGTGTAGGCGTACGCCACGCCAAGCAGGAACATGACACTCGTGGCGGCGACGAAGGGAACCACCATGCGCCGCTCCCGCTCGTAAAGGCCAGGTCGGATGAAGCCCCAGAGCTGGTGGAAGAGGAAAGGTGCGCTCAGGAAGGCGGCGGCCCAGAGGCTCAGCCGCATGAGGCTGAAGAAGGGCTCCGACAGATCCGTGAAGGCCCAGGGCTGGAGCGACCCGATGGCCTGCCCGGTCTGCCGCGCCATGGCCTCCAAGAACGGCAGCTGGACCCACTGCCAGAGCAGGAAACGCAGGGGGGGCATGCCCTTGAGCTGGGCCACATGGTCCTGGAGGCCGAAGGGGAAACCGTAGGTTAGGGCGAACGCCGCCACGACGATGACGATGCACCGGATGAGCCGCGTGCGCAGCTCCTGCAGGTGCTCCCAGAAGGTCATCTGGTTGGGGGGCGTTTCCGCTTGGGACATGGATGGGCTTCCATCGGCGCCGGGGCTTTGGCAGCCGATCGGCAGTGGCTATTTCTTGTCCGTGCTGGACGGCTCGTCCTTCACGGAATCCGTGATCTCGCGGCTCGCCTTCTTGAACTCCTGGATGCCTTTCCCGAAGGCCTTGCCGAGCTCCGGAAGCTTCTGGGGCCCGAAGAAGATCAGCAACAGGATGCCGATCAGCAGCATTTCCGTCAGGCCAAGATTACCCATGTTCCACTCCCGCGAAAGGATCGTTCAATCTGGTCAAGCATATACCTAAAGAGGAAACCAGTCGTAGGAATTCCTTTCTTCAGAGCCCGACAGGTTGCCGCCCGATGGAGTGATAGATCCATCCCTCAGCCTTCATGGCCTCGGGTCGGAACAGGTTCCGGCCATCGAACATGACCTTGGCCTTGAGCTTTCCGGCCACTGCCCCGAGATCCGCTTTCTGGTACTGGGGCCACTCCGTGGCGATGATGAGGGCATCGGCACCCTCGCAGGCGGTCATGAAGTCCTCCGCGTAGCGCACCTTGTCGCCGATGCGGGCCTTCACGTTGGGCATGGCTTCGAAGTCGTGGACGATCAGCTCGGCGCCCTGGGCGGCCAGGTTCTCGATGAGCTCCAGGGCCATGGCTTCCCGGATATCATCGGTGTGGGCCTTGAAGGCCAGGCCCCAGAGGGCGAACCGCTTGCCGGCGAGAGGGGCGTGAGCGCTGGACGTGCAGCCATAGAAGTCGCGCACCTTGCGGGCCAGCACCTGCTTCTGGTGCTTGTTGATCTCCACGGTGGCTTCCAGGGCCCGCAGGCCCTGGCCGTTCTCCCGGGCCACCTTCAGCAGCGCCTGGAGGTCCTTCGGAAAGCAGCTGCCGCCGAAACCCGGTCCCGGGTTGAGGAAGTACTTGCCGATGCGGTGATCGCTGCCGATGCCGGCCTTCACGTGATCCACATCCGCACCCACCTTCTCGCAGAGGGCGGCGATCTCGTTCATGAAGCTGATGCGGAGGGCGAGCATGGCGTTGGCCGTGTACTTGGTCATCTCCGCGCTGGGGGGATCCATCCGGAACCACTTGCCGGCCTCGGGGTTGCGCGCCTTGGCGGCGTCGAGGTGGGCCTGGTAGAGGCCCTTCATGACGCCCTCGGCATGCTCGGTCCGGCAGCCGATGACCACGCGATCCGGGAGCAGGAAGTCGTCCACGGCGCAGCCTTCCCGAAGGAACTCGGGGTTGGAGACGACTTCGAAGGCCCGGTCCGTCTCGGCGGCGATGGTGGCGGTGACCTTGGCGGCCGTTCCCACGGGGACGGTGCTCTTGTCCACGACGATGAGGGCCGGGGCATCCTTGGGACGCAGACCCATGGCCTGACCGATCTCCTTGGCCACGGCAACCACGTATTGCAGATCCGCGCTGCCATCTTCGCTCTGGGGCGTTCCCACGCAAATAAAGGCTGCATGGGCGGTTGCGATCGCCTCCTTGAGGTCGAGGGAGAACCGCAGGGCACCGGAGTCCTGGTGCTTCTTCAGGAGCTCATCCAGGCCCGGCTCGTAGATGGGGGAGATCCCCTTGCGGAGCTTCTCGATCTTGGCGGCATCCACGTCGATACCCAGCACCTGGTGACCCGCTTCCGCGAATCCCACGGCCGCCACCAGACCCACATAACCCGAACCGATCACCAGAACCTGCATGTCTCGTCTCCAGAAGGGCCAAGGGTATGCCCCGTCGGGGCTCAGCCTCGCAGTGTACCGGGCTCCCCTTGAAAGCGCGAGGCTTGATAAGATGCCATCCAGGGGGTACGCATGCTGCTCGCAGCCATGGCGGAAAACCAGGGCACCAACCTGCTGGAGGTCGTGCTCCACGGCGGCACGGTCGCAAAGATCGTCATGCTGCTCCTGGCCGCTTTCTCGGTCCTCAGCTGGGTGATCATCCTGCAGAAGGTGGTCCTCATGCAACGCAGCCGGCGGATCACCGAGAAGTTCCGCGCCGACTTCCGCAAGACCACCGACTGGCGCGAGCTCAAGCAGAACGGCGGCCTCTACCGGCTGAGTCCGCTGCTGGGGCTCTTCAGCGCGGGCTACACCGAAGTGACCTACCAGCTCAAGTCCTCCCCAGGGGCTGGCAGGGCCCTCATCAAGAGCATGGAAGCCGTGGAGCGGAGCCTTCAGCGCGCGTCGGTGGTCGAGATGGGCCGCATGGAGCACTACCTGGGCATCCTGGCCACCATCGCGGCGGTCAGCCCCTTCGTCGGCCTGTTCGGCACGGTCTGGGGCATCATCGATGCCTTCCGGGGCATCGGCGCCACGGGGAATGCCAGCCTGGCGACCGTGGCCATTCCCATCTCCGAGGCCCTTGTGGCCACGGCCCTGGGGCTTGTGGCGGCCATTCCCGCCCTGATGGCCTACAACTTCTTCCAGGGGCAGATGAAGCACTGGCAGACGGAGCTGGACGACTTTGCCCTGGAGTTCATCAGCCTGTCCGAGCGCAACTTCACGTGAAGGCTGGGAACAACGCGGGTTCCGGGCTGCCGCTCTCCATCGACTGGGAAGACTGGTTCCAGCTCTGCTTTCCCCCCTATGATCAGCCCGAGGCGCTGGACCGCTTCGAGTGCCGGCTCCCGCTGGCCACGGAGCGGACCCTCGAGCTGTGCGAGGACCTCGGCGCCACGGCGACCTGGTTCTGCCTGGCGGACCAGGCTCGACGCCATCCCGATTTGATCCGCATGGTTCAGGGGAAGGGTCACCGCATCGGGCTCCACGGGCTCATGCATCGGCGGGTCACTGCGTCCACGCGTCAGGCCTTCCGCGCGGACCTCGAAGCGGGCCAACGGATCCTCGAGGACATCCTCGGGGTTCCGGTCCTCGGCTTCAGGGCTCCCGAGTGGAGCCTGCGGGGACCGGCAGAGGCCTACTGGGAGGAGGTCCGGGATGCGGGTTTCCGCTACGACTCCAGCCGGGCGCCGCTTCCTGCCATGGGATCCAGTGCGCGGCTCCGCACCCTGCACCAGCTCTCGGAGGGGTTCTGGGAATGCCCGCCCCCGGTGGCAGGTCTCGGCGTCGCCACCGTTCCGCTATGGGGGTGGGGCATGCGGATGCTGCCCGAGGCATGGCTCAGGCACCGCATTCACCGGCTGGTCAAGCGTGGAGATGGCACCCCCTTGGTCCTCCATCCCTGGGAGCTGGACGAAGGCCAGCCCCGGCTTCCTCAGTGCAGCCTGGGGCACCGCTTTGCCCATGGCGCAGGCCTGCGTGGGTTCGGATCCCGCCTTCGGCGCATCCTCACCGGTGTGCCTCTCGTGAGCATCGAGCGCTTCCTGGGGTTGCCCTCGTGACCTCGGTGCGTCCGGCCTTCTGGCAACCCCAGCCGCGCCTTGCCTTGGCCCACCGCCGATTCCTGACGACCCGGGTCGAGGCGGCCCTGGCGGAGCCCAGCCGACGCACGGTCCTGGTTTGGCCCTCGATCCTCGGGGCTCCGGTGCAGACCGAGGCCCACCCCGATGGTTTACCCGAATCAGAGCTGATGGTCCTGGGCGTCCGGATGATCCGGGCCGTGCGGGCCGTGGATCCCAGCGTGGCCTGGACCGAGGATCTGATCGCCTTCCCGGACACGGCCCAATCAGGCGGATCCGGCTGGATCCCACATGACACCTGGCGTCCCGTGGCCCGCACCTTGAGCCTGAGAAGCGCCGTGACGCTCCTGGCGCTCACCGGGCAGCCGGAAGACGAGCGCTACCTGCTCTCCAGCGCCGTCTCGTTGTTCAAGCTCTGCCTCTTCCACGAGTGCCACGATGCACTGGAAATCCTCTGGCGCCGTTCGGAAGGAGAACTCAGGGAGGGGCTGCAGGGGCTGATCTTACTGGCCTGCGGCTTTCACCACCAGCAGTATCAGAACAGGCCGGGAATGGCCGGTGTTTGGAAGGATGGGATCCCGCGCCTGCGGCGGCTTCCCGGCACCCTCGACACGCCCTGGGGCAGAGTTGGCTATGCTGGGAGCCTGGCCATGGCAACGCAGCGGCTGGACTGGTTGAGGACGGCGAGCGCCGATCAGGACTGGGCGCGATTCTGGGAGATGCCTTCCCCGGAATGGGAGTTCACATGATTTCCTGTGACGTATTGATCATCGGGGCGGGCATCGCGGGCTGCACGGCGGCCATCCGTGCGGCGGAGCTGGGCGCGAGCGTGGTGCTTGTCTGCAAGGATCACATGGGCGAGTCCAACACCACCTACGCCCAGGGCGGCATCGTGGGGCAGGCTCCGGCCAGCTATGGCGACTCGCCGGAGCTGCTCACCCGGGACATCGAGGCCGCTGGAGCGGGCCTCTGTCGGCCCGAGGCCGTTCAGCTGCTCGCGGAGCAGGGACCCCTCCTGTGTCGGGACTTCCTCTGGAAGCAGCTGGGTGTGGCCTTCGACCAGGGCGCTGACGGGCTGCCGGAGCCGACGAAGGAAGCTGCCCATTCGGCGCGACGGATCTACCACGTCAAGGACGCGACGGGCAGGGCCATTCAGGACACCCTCACCGCACAGGTCCGGAACCACGCCCGGATCCGCATCCTGGAGGACCGCAGCCTGGTGGACCTGCTGACGGTGCCCCACCACTGCAATGATCCGCGCCGGGTCTATGACTCCATCGAAGTCTGCGGGGCGTATCTCCTGGTGAATGAGACCTCGCAGGTGGAGACCTGCCTGGCCAAGCATACGATTCTGGCCACAGGTGGTCTTGGTTATCTCTATCTCCATACGAGCAACCCGCCGTCGGCCACCGGGGATGGACTTGCCGCCGCCTACCGGGCCAGCGCCCGGGTCGTGAACTGCGAGTACATCCAGTTCCACCCCACGACGCTCTACATTCCCCACAAGCCACGGAAGCTCCTGACGGAAGCCCTCCGGGGCGAAGGGGCTCTCCTCGTCAACCGCAAGGGCGAGCGCTTCATGGCGAAGTATGCGCCGGAGCTGATGGAGCTGGCTCCGCGGCACGTGGTCAGCCGGGCCATCTTCCAGGAGATCGCAGCCACCGGGGACGTCTGCATGTTCCTGGACCTCAAGCCCGTGGCGGAGCGCATGGACCTGGAAGTCCGTTTCCCCACGGTCGTCAGCGCCTGCCGGAGCGAAGGCCTGGATCCCCTGAACCAGCTCATTCCCGTGGTTCCCGCCGCGCACTTCTTCTGCGGCGGCGTCGCGGTGGATCTCGATGGGCGCACCAGCCTTCCGGGACTCTTCGCCGTGGGGGAAGTGTCCTGCACGGGCCTTCACGGCGCCAACCGATTGGCGTCGACCTCGCTGCTCGAAGGGCTCGTCTGGGGCTACCGGGCGGCGGAAGCTTCGGTTGCAGAGTGTGCCCGCACCCCTGCGCCCGAGGCTGGAGATTTCCACGCCTGGCGACCCGTCAGCTCGCCCATCACGCCGGATCCAGTCCTCATCGAGCAGGACTGGAACAACATCCGGACCACCCTGTGGAACTACGCCGGAATCGTCCGCAACCAGGCCCGGTTGGAGCGCGCCCGGGGGGACATGGGACATCTCTACCACCGCATCGAGGCCTTCTACCGCACGGCTCCCATCTCCAGGAGCA
>CAYZND010000019.1:13659-18783 GCA_964479495.1 uncultured Mesoterricola sp. | reverse complement strand
ACCCGAGGACGAGCTGAAGCCTGAAGACCTGCTCGGGACACCGTCTGGGGAAGAGGAGGATCGTAAGCCCCAGGCGCGGGATGGCCGTCGCCGTCGGGGAAAGGCCAGGGGCGAAGGGACCAAGGCTGAACCCGCACAGGAAGTCAGCCCCGTCGAGCCCACACATGCCCCAAGCGTCCCCGCGAAGGTGGTGGCTTCCGAGCCCCTGCCGGAACCCCCGATCCTGACGGGCGATTTGCTGGTGAACCTGCTGACACCGACCCCACGACCCAAGCTCCTCGGCGCTGCGCCCTCCAAGGCGGAGACCGCGCCCGTTTCCGAGCCCGCTGTCGGCGCGAGGAAGCGGGGGCGCCCCAAGGCGGAGCAGCCTGCCGCGCACGAGGAGCCGGAACCGGAACCAGAAGCGAAGAAGGACGGTGCCAAGCGGAGCCGCAAGAAGACCGAGCCCACTGCGGACGCGAATCAGGAAGCTCCGCGGAAGCCTCGCGGACGTGCCTCAAAAACCAAAGCTTGAGGTGCTCCCCTGACCATGCCTGGCCGGTTCCCCGCAGGTCCAGCGGTGCTCAGTGCGATCCGTCGCGGGTGGCACTGCGGCTGCCTTGGGACCCTGTCCCTCGTGCTGGTGGCTCAGCCGATGCCGGAGATCCCCCCGGCATCGGAAGCCATCGGGCTGCCTGATCTCCCGGAACTGCTCCCCTACCGTCCCAGGGCCATGGAGGCCGAGGAAACACCTGCCGAACCCTTGAGCTACCGCGGGGAGAGGGTCCTTGATACGCCAGAGGGATGGACGATCGAACGCGGGGCGATCCAGGGCAACGAGCTTCTGCTCGTGGCGGATCGCATCCAGTACGACCCCAAGACCGGCCAGCTGGTCGCCGAGGGCAGCATCCGCCTGGAGGGGCAGGGGATCCGCATGCGTTGCGAGCGGTTGGCGATGGACTGGAACAAGCGCAGCGGTGAGGCTTGGGCGCTCGTCCTCGAGATCGAGCCCGATTGGACGTTGACGTCGGATCACGTGGTCTTCGCGAGCCTGAAGAACTGGGATTTCGAACGGGTCCATGTGAGTTCCTGCCCCCAGGAGGAGCCCGGCTGGTCCATGACCATGTCGCGGTTGAAGCTGAACCTCGATCACTTCGCGACCTTCCGGAACGCGAAACTGTCGGTGGGGCCGATGCCCGTGATGTACCTGCCCTGGGCCACCTATCCTGCCAAGGCGAAGCGGTCCTCGGGCCTTCTGCCTACGCTTCCCAGCTACTCAAGCGCGCATGGCGTGACCCTGGCGCTGCCCTATTTCCAGGCGCTGGGGCAGACCATGGACTTCACCCTGAACCCCGAGTTCCACAGCAAGGAGAATCCGCTCTGGGCAGGGGAGTTCCGCTGGAATCCTGAACCCACCCACAGCGGATCCTTCCAGGGTCAGTACATCAAGCAGAAGCTCGACAGGGACGAGCGCTACCGGTTCCAGTTCAAGGACCTCTGGCAGCGGGAAGACGGCTGGCAGTTCACGGCGGACATCAACCAGGCCTCGGACAGCCTGATGGAAGCCGACTACGGAAGAGGCGTCGGCGGGCTGGGTGCTTTCTCCTTCAACAGCGGGATCTACCTCGGGAAGAACTTTCCACTGGCCAGCTTCAACGTCCAAGCATCCGAGAGCCGGAGCTTCTTCCGCGTTGAAGAGGATCCTTTCTACCAGCCGAGCTTCCCATCCTCGCTTCGCAAGCAGACGCTTCCCGAGTTCCAGAGCCGCATGTACCCCGTGGAATTCGGCAACTTCTACTTCGATGCCGGTGTCCGGGGAAGCCGCCTGGCCTATCTGCTCGAGTTCGAGGGCAACACGCCCACGAAGACCTACGAATGGGATCGCGAGGACCTCTTCGGGCGCCTGCAGGGGCGACTGGGGCAGTGGGGCCCCTTCCGTGCCGATCTCCAGACGCTGGTCCGCGTGACGCGCTATGGGGCTTCCCTGAAGACCCCGCTGTACGACCTGGACACGGTGAGCAGTGGCAGTGCCCTGGATCCTTCCTTCAACCCCTACGTCGTTGAAGGTGGCTCCATCAACCGCGTGCTGGGGTCCGCCCGTTTCCAGCTCTCAGGACCCCAGTTGGGGCGGACCTTCGAACATTTCCGGTTCTTCAAGTACCGCGGGGAGGTCAAGCACCTCCTGGAGCCCTATGCAGCCGTGACCGAGACCACGCGCACGAGCCTGGAGGGCCGCATCCCCAGGTTCGACGATGTGGACTCCAGGCCGGGTGTCGGGGGCAGCGCCATGGGCGAGCGGAGTCTGGAGCTGGGTGTAGCGCAGCATTTCATGGGGCGGCCCAGGAAGGGCGAGTTCTTCACCGATCTGGTGCGGTGGAAGCTTTCCACCAAGTACCACTTCCGGCCCATTCTTGCCTCCGATGGCCGCTACAAGAGCGGATGGACCTCCTTCGACAGCGACTTCGATGCGGAACCGAGCAAGCGTGTCCGCATCAGCTTCCGCTCCTCCACGGACATCCAGGATGGCTCCACGGACAACTCGCTTTCCGTGGACGTCAGCACGGAAACCGCCAGCCGCTTCAACCTGGCAGTCTTTTCCACGGCCATCAATCGTTTCGTGGTCCGGCAGCGGGGCATCCAGATCGGCGGGCTGCATCGGTTGTGGGACGACCGCCTGAGAATCGAGTTCCAGGCGAACCACAACTTCCACAAGCTGATTTCCGCACAGGTGGCCACGGCCTATATGACGCCCTGCGTCGCTACGTCGATTCGCCTCTCCCGCATTGCGCTCGAGACCACCAGCAAAGTCTCCCGGGAGAATCGGTTCGACTTCGTCATCTCCCTGCGTTCCCTGGGTGATTTCTCGCTGTTCAACAGGTAGGGCTGATCACGCAGGCTTGTCCGGTACGATCTCGATCCGGTTGCGGCCTTTGTGCTTGGCGATGTAGAGGGCCTCGTCCACGGCGGCGCAGAGCGACTGGGCGTCATGATCCGAGGGAGCGCCTACGCCGAAGCTCACGGTGGGGAAGATGGACTGGCCGGACTCCAGGTGGATCGGGTTCTCATCGATCTTCCGACGGAGCTTGTCGGCCACTTCGGCCCCTGCCTGAAGACCCGTCTCCATGAGGATGATGGCGAACTCCTCACCCCCGATGCGGAAAGCCAAGTCCGAGCGGCGCAGGGAGCCCCGGATCCGGTCTGCGAGGAGCTTGAGCACCTGATCCCCGACCAGGTGGCCGAACCGGTCGTTGATCAGTTTGAAGTAGTCGATGTCGCCGAAGATCAAGACAAAGGGGCGACGGTGCCGGATCCACTGATTGAGGGCCAGGTCGAGGTTCTGGTTGAACGCGCGCCGGTTGAGCAGCTCCGTCAGGGGGTCCGTGAGGACCTCGCTGCGGAGGGAGGAGGTTTCCATCTCCAGGAGAACCCGGCGCTCGTGGAGGCTGCTGATCTGGGATTGGAACTCTCGGTGGATCCGCTTGAAGTGCAGCCACTCCATGCCGCGGCGGCACGCGTGGAGCATCAGGGGATGGGAGAGCGGGAGGGAAACCCAGTCCATGCCTCCCGCCAGGATCAGCTGGCGCTGGAGCCCTTCGTTCGGGAACCGACCCACGAGGATCACATAGGGGTTGTGGGGGTGTTCCCGAAGGGTCTGCAGGATCCGGAGGGCCTGCTCTCCGGTTGGATCCAGACCCAGGAGCAGGAGAGGCGCCCGGACATGCTCCTGCCGGCTCGCAAGTTCCTTCTCGGGGCAGGGACTGAGCTCGAACCCGAAGTGCTCCAGCAGTTTGCCGATGCGGTGCGTGAGGGACCTCGAGAGCCCAGTGGTGTGCACAGGCACCTTGGACTGGTCGTCTCTCACCAGCTGCCCTTCCATCGCCGGCCCCAGGACCGCCAGAAGGCGTGGAAGCCCGTCCCCCTCATGAAGGAATCCATCCACATCCGTCTCGATCAGGACCTTGGGATCGATCTCGGAAATGGGCTGCTCGAAGATCAGGAAGATGGGGAGATTCCGGAACAGGTGCCTGGATTCACCTCGCAACAGCTTGCTGAAGCGGATGCCATCCAGCGGATCTCCGGCCGCATCCACCAGGATCACCTGAGCATCGTTCCAGATCTCCAAGGCCAGGGCCTCGAGGTGGTCCGGAATGGTCCTGACGTGGTGGCCCGCTCCCTCGAACGCTGTCCGCACGCGCTCCACCAGGTTGGTGTGCTGGGTGATGGCAACAATGTTCATGGTCCGGGGAATCCCAGTGCGGTAAGCAGGTCTGACGAAGAATGTTTGGAAACGCAGGACCTCAGGATGGCAGTCCCGGTGGAGTCTATTCAACCAGTCCGCGTGCGGCGAGCCAACGCTCCGCATCGATGGCGGCCATGCAGCCAGAGCCGGCGGCCGTGATGGCCTGCCGGTAGGTGTGATCCTGCACATCGCCGGCGGCAAAAACACCTTCCACGGGGGTCCGGGTCGATCCTTTTTCCACCAGGAGATAGCCGGCCTCGTCCATGGTGAGCTGACCCTGGAAGAGCTCCGTATTGGGCTTGTGACCGATGGCCACGAACAAACCGTCGATGGGCAGATCGGACAGGCTGCCATCCACCGTGTCCTTCAGGCGCAGGCCGCGGACCTTCTCGACCAGCTCTCCCGTGGGAAGTGCCTGTTCACGGGTGAGGATCTCCTTCACGACCTTGTTCCAGGCGAAGTGGATCTTCTCGTTCTTCAGGGCGCGTTCCTGCATGGCCTTGGAGGCCCGCAGCTTGTCCCTGCGATGGATGACCGTGACCCTGGAGGCGAACTTGGACAGGAACATGGCTTCCTCAAGCGCCGTATCGCCGCCCCCCACCACGGCGATCTCCTTCCCGCGGTAGAAGAATCCGTCGCACGTAGCGCAGGCGGAGACACCGCCGCCTTTCCGGCTCAGTTCCTCGTCCTTGCCGAGACCCATCCACCGTGCGGAAGCCCCGGTGGCGATGATGAGGGCATCACAGGTGTAGACGTCCTGTTCCGTGAAGAGCTGGAAGGGATGTTGGCTCAGGTCAACCCTGGTGACGGTCTCGGTGCGGATGGTGGTGCCGAACTTGGTGGCCTGCTCCCGCATCTCGTCCATCAAGGCAGGCCCGAGGATCCCTTCCTTGAATCCCGGGAAG
>CAYZND010000019.1:0-13649 GCA_964479495.1 uncultured Mesoterricola sp. | reverse complement strand
TCCCACCACAAGCTCGCCATCATCGGAACCGGCCCGGCTGCTGGCCTTCGAAGACGATCGGGTCCAGGTTGGCCCGGGAAGCGTAGATGGCGGACGTGTAGCCCGCCGGGCCGGTTCCGATGATGGCGAGCTTGTGGTGGGAAGCAGACATGCGGGTACCTCGAAGGAGTCGGGCTGATCGCCGCCCATGGGACGGGCTGGACAACCATCATGCCATGTCCCTCTGCCAGCAGGCCCCGGTGCTGGTCATTCCTGCGCGAGCCCAATACACTCGATGTGAGGCTTCTTCGAGGTGACATGAGCGAACAACCTGTGGATCTGGCGGAGCTGGAGCGGCCCATCCTGGAACTGGAAGCCCAGGTCCGGGCGCTCGAGATGGACCCCGGCAAGGCCAAGGAACGGGAGCGGCTGGCCAAGAAGCTGGACAAGCTCAAGGCGGATGTCTTTGGATCCATCTCCGATTGGCAGCGTGCCCAGCTGGCCCGGCACCCCAAGCGCCCCTACGCGCTCGACTACATCGGCCGGATCTGCGAAGGATTCGAGGAACTCCACGGAGACCGGACCTTTGCTGATGATTCCGCCATCGTCGGCGGCATGGCCTGGATCGACCAGCGCCCCGTCATGATCATCGCCCAGCAGAAGGGCCGGGACACGAAGCAGAAGATCCAGCGGAACTTCGGGATGCCCAGGCCCGAGGGCTACCGGAAGGCCCTCCGGCTCATGAAGCTGGCCGAGAAGTTCAAGCGGCCGATCGTGACCCTGATCGACACGCCGGGTGCCTATCCCGGGTTGGATGCGGAGGAGCGGGGACAGGCGGAAGCCATCGCCCGCAACCTCCGGGAGATGGCCAAGCTCCATTCACCGACCATCTCCGTGGTCATCGGCGAAGGCGGATCCGGTGGCGCCCTGGCCCTCGGGGTCACGGACCGGATCCTGATGCTGGAGTATGCGATCTACTCCGTCATTTCGCCGGAAGGCTGTGCCTCGATCCTGTGGAAGGATGCCGGCCAGGCGCCCGCTGCCGCCAGCGCCCTGAAGCTCACTGCCCCGAACCTCCTGAAGCTGGGCGTGATCGACGAGGTCGTGCCCGAGCCCCTGGGAGGAGCCCATTCGGACTGGGATCAGGCCGCCGAGAACCTCAAAGCCGCCGTCCTGCGGAACCTGGACGAGCTGGCCAAGCTTTCCGCCCGCCAGCTGATCGATACGCGCTACGAGAAATTTGCACGGATGGGACAGTTCGGCTCATGAAGCACCATCCCTGGCGCGTTCGCCGCGCCATCTTTCCTGGCCAGGCCCCCTGGCGCCGACTGGAGAGTGCCTGGGGGCTTTCCGCCATGACCGCGCGTTTGGCCTGGCTCCGCGGCATGGATGAGCCCGAGGATCTCGCCTGGCGCATGGATCCAACCTGGGAACGCACCTGGGACCCCTTCCTGATGGATGGAATGGGTGCAGCGGTGACGCGCATTCGCAGCGCCGTGGACTCCGGTGAGCCGATCTGCATCTATGGGGACTACGACGTGGACGGGGTCACGGCGACCGCACTGCTCGTGCGGGTGCTGGAGCGGCTTGGTGCCCATCCCTCCTTTTTCATTCCCAACCGCTTCAGCGACGGCTACGGGCTCCACCTGGACTGCATCCAGGAGCTGGCCGCCGCCCGGGCCCTGATGATCTCCGTGGACTGCGGTGTCCGCTCCGTGCGCGAGGTCGCGGCCAGCCGGGAGCTGGGGCTGGACTGGGTGATCACGGACCACCACGCCCTCGGGCCGGACCTGCCTGAGGCCTGTGCCGTGATCCATCCCTCTCTGGGTGAACTCCCGAACCGAAACCTGGCCGGAGTCGGAGTGGCCTTCAAGGTTGCCCAGGCGCTCTTGGATGCGGTGCCGGTTCCCCGGGGGGCCGATGCGGCTTTCCTGGACGGTCTCCTGAAGCTGGTGGCGATCGGTTCCCTGGCTGACATGGTCCCCCTGAGCGGGGAGAATGCGCTGCTGGTGAAGCGTGGGCTGAAAGCCCTGGCCGGGGTGAATGGACCCGGGCTGGCCTGCCTGCTCAAGGCGGCTCGCATCGAGGGTATGCCGACGGCCCAGCAGATCAGCTTCGGCGTCGCACCGCGGCTCAATGCCGTTGGACGCATGGGAGGAGCCGAAGACGCCGTGCGCCTGCTCCTCTCGAAGGATGCCGGGGAGGCCGCCCGTCTGGCCGCGCAGGTGGAGACCCTGAACGACGAGCGGCGTTCCGTCCAGCGGGAACTCCAGCGCAGGCTTCCGGCCTATGACGGTTCCGCCTTCGATCTGGTCCTGGATCCCGAGGCGCACAAAGGCGTTCTGGGCATCGTGGCCGGTCAGCGCATGCGCGAGACCGGTGTGCCGACCGCCATCTGCACCCTGCTGGACGGCATCGCCCATGGCTCCCTCCGCGCTCCGGCTGGCTATGACCTCGGGGCCCTGCTCGACCTGGCGGGCCCCTTCCTTCTGTCAGGGGGCGGACACCGCTCCGCCGCTGGCATGAGCTTCGAGCCCTCTCGGCTGCCCTTCGTGCGGGAGACCTTGAATCGGGGCGCCCGGAACCAGGCCGGCCAGCTCGCCCTGCCTGCGATGGAGCTGGACGGCCAGGGCATCGAAGGCATGCCGTCCGCGGAGGAGCTGTTCCTGCTCGAGCCCTTCGGACAGGGATTCCCCGAGCCATGGGTGGTGCAGGAAGGTCGGCTCAAGGACGACCCCAAGGCCTTCGGTGATGGTCATCGGAAGCTGAGGTTCGAGGGGATACCGCAGGACCTCGTCTGGTTCAGCTGTGAAGAGGCTGCGCAGGAGTTGAAGTCCGGCACTCCCCTCAGGCTGGCCCTTTCGCCCCAGGATCACCCGCGCTGGGGACGGTCCTGGCATGTCAAAGCCCTGCTTGGGGATCCTGTCCCCGAAGGTGGGCATCCATGAGGCTCTGGAGTCTGGTCAGTGTCCGCAACCCCCTCTGGCGCGGACTCGGGTTGAGTCTCCTGGCCCTGGTGGTGGTCGGTACGGGCATCTACGTCCAGCGCGGTCCCCGCTCCCTCAAGCCGAAAGCCGAGGGCGATGTGGTGGATGGCAATCCCATCGGCCGGATCGGGACCTATGTCGAACAGCTCGGGCAGAGCCGGTTCCTGCTGAAATACGAGTCGATCCATGGCCAGGAGACGGCCCTCCAGCTGAAGGGGGTCCAGGGGCGCCTGGAGGAGCCGGACACCCTCTGGCTGATGACCTCCCCCTCCGCCCGGAAAGCCGAGGAGATCTGGACCTTGGATGGCCCCATGGACATCGAGGCCCGGGACCCCAAAGTCGAGAGCCTGCTGGGAAAGGGCCGCATCGACAAGGCCGAGGCGGGCCTGAAATGGGATCACGGCGTCTGGACCGGCCTTTCCACCCTGGTCTGGGATGACCTTCGCGGGAAGGGGAAGGGACGCTGGACTCTCCCGCCCGGCTGGCGACGGGAGCTCGATGGACGCTTCGTGGTGGAGAACAGACCGGTCCACTGGGAAGCCAACGCCGAAGGGGCCCTGAGGTCCCTGGATGCGCAGAGCCTCTGGGCATCCCTCGGGTTCACGGATGGAACCCTGAAGGACGTCCGGGCCGAGTTGGAAGGAGGCCGTGTCCAGGCCAAGACGGCGGACTTGGACCCCCAGACCATGCGCTGGGGGGGGCCCATCGGATTCCAGAGGAGCGATGGCTGGAATGGAACGGCCGAATCCGGCCAAGCGCCCCGGCCGGAGGATGGCGGGAACATCCAGATGATCGACCTGAAGGGCTTCGAGGCCGAGCGCGTGATTGCGACCGGAACGGAGCTGATCCAGTCGCTTGGCGCCCGCTGGACCGCGGCCGGAATCCGTGCGGAAGGGGACGTCAAGTGGGATCAGCCCCGGGACGGCGAGCGGCTCATCCTCCGTGCTCCCCGGGTCCTGATCCGTGAAGCCGCCGGCGCGGATCTCCCCTCCGATCTTCCGATTGGGGAAGCTCGGGCCGAGGGTACGGCGGTGCTGACCTGGGGCAGGCACAGCCTGAGCAGCCCCCGCATGGACATGCACCGGGTCAGCCGGGAGTGGCGCATCCAGAGCCCGGCCTTGGGTCGTGGCGAGCAGGGGACCTTTGCGGCTGGCGCCGGCCGGGGCAACCCGGTCCGCTGGGAGTTTGAGGGTCCCGTCCGGGCCAGCACGCCAACCGGTGGGGACCTTCGTGGGGACCGGCTTGTTTGGGAAGATACGGCCTGGACGATCACCGGGCGTCCGGCCACCTGGAACGGGCTGCGGGAGCGCCTCTCCGGGCCGAAGATCGTGAGGAAACGGGATCTTACAGAGTTCCCGGAGGGCATCAGCGGGAGCTACTCTGCCCAGAATGGCGATGTGGCGATCCGCGCCGATCGCGGTGATAACCAAGCCCAAGTGGTGAATCTTACGGGTCGGGTGGGCTGCCAGGGGCAGGACTGGCACCTCCAGGCGGACCGCGTGAGCCTTCTGCTCGGACCGAACAATCAGGTGAAGACCATCACGGCCAGAGGTTCCGTATCGCTCCAGGGGAAGATCAGCGGAGGACGCGGAGAGATGCTGGAGCTGGACCTGGAGAAGCAGATCGTGAAATGGCAGGGACGCGTGAAGGGTTTGACGGAGGTTCAGCCGTGACGACACCTGACAACCAACGGCTGGAAGCACGCGACCTGTACAAGCGCTACGGAGACCGGACGGTCGTCCGGGGGGTTTCCTTGGAGGTATCGCCCGGCGAGGTCGTAGGGCTCCTGGGCCCCAATGGAGCCGGGAAGACCACCACGTTCTACATGGTCGTCGGAGTGGAGGCTCCGGACCGCGGGGAGATCAGCTGGAAGGGCTACAACATCACGAACATGCCCATGCATCGGCGGGCACGCAAGGGCATCGGCTACCTTCCTCAGGAGGCCAGCGTCTTCCGCGGCCTGACCGTCTGGGAGAACCTCATGGCCCTGGCCGAGCTACAGCCCCTATCCAAGGGCGAGCAAGTCCAGCGCTGCGAGAAATTGTTGACGGAGTTCCACCTTCAGAAGGTCCGGGACACGCGGGGCATGAGCCTCTCCGGCGGAGAGCGCCGACGCTGCGAGATGGCCCGGGCTCTGGTCACCCAGCCCCGGATCATGCTCTTGGACGAGCCCTTTGCCGGGGTCGACCCGAAGTCGGTGATCGAGATTCAGGGCCTCATCGCCGACTTGAAGGCTCGCGGCATTGGTGTTCTCATCACCGACCATAACGTCCGGGAGACCTTGCAGATCGCTGACAGGGCCTATATCTTGGCGGATGGCATGATCATGAAACACGGACTCCCCGGCGAGATCGCTGAGGATCCTGACATTCGCCGGGTGTACCTCGGTGACCGCTTCAGACTGGACTAATGGCAAACCTCGGACCTAACCTCTCCCAGCGGCTGACCCAGAGCCAAACCCTGGCCCTCACGCCCGCCATGCAACTCAAGCTGAAGCTCTGGCAGATGAACCTCCAGGAGCTCAGCCACACGATCGAGCGGGAGCTGGAGGAGAATCCGCTCCTGGAACTGGTCGAAGACGGAGACGAGATCCCCAGCCTGGAAGCCATCGAGGAGGGCAGGGACTCTGAAGTCATGGAAAACCTCGAGGCCCAGGCCCAGGAAGGGGTCGAGGTGCCAGAAGGCGCGGACACCGTGGACCTGGGTCCCTTGCTCGACTCCGCGGCGGAGATGAACGCCGAGAACCTCGAAGCCTTCACCGAGGAGGGCATCTCCCAGGTCCAGGAAATCGACATGGGGGCGGAGAACTCCTGGGACACTGACATTCCACGGACCAGCAACCTCCCGGAGGACGAGCGATCCAGCTGGGAAGACCGCCTCAGCAGCGTCGAGACGCTCCAGGAGCACCTCTTGGGACAGCTGTATCAGACCCTTGAGATGGACGATCCCCGGGCGGCGCTGCTGGAAAGGATCATCGACCACATCGATCCCAAAGGCTTCCTGCGACTGGATCCCGATCAGTGCGTGGAGACCAACCGGGCCGCCCTGGCCGCCGAGCTGGGCATCGAAGAAGCGCTCCTCCGTGAGTTGCTGGAGATCCTGCAGGATTTCGACCCCAGCGGCGTGGCGTGCTTCACCGTCCAGGAGAGCCTCCTGCTCCAGCTCCGGCATGCGGGAGCCGAACCGGATGACCTGGCCGTCTGCATCATCAAGGACCACTCCGAGCTGCTGAGCCTTCGGGACAATGCCAAGCTCCGGAAGGCGCTCGGCTGCACGGAGGAGGAGCTCGGGGAGGCCCTCAGCCTGCTCCGTCACCTCCATCCGGCCCCCGGCCGGGCGTTCGACCCCGAGGGGGAGCGGGTTGTCAAACCGGATGTGGTGGTCCTGAAAGGGGATGATGGCAACTGGCGCGTCTATCTAAATGATGAAGGGGTACCTCGGCTCAAGGTCAGCGGCGAATATCGGAGTTTCCTTTCCTCCTCCGAGGCCAAGACGGACAAGGACTTCATCCGGGAGCGCTACCGGAGCGCCCGGGATTTCATCCGCGGGGTCGAGGACCGGAACCGGACCGTTCTGAGGGTTGCCGCTTCCATCGTCGAACTCCAGAAGGACTTCCTCGACCATGGCATCGAGCGCCTCCGGCCCATGGTCCTCCGGGATGTGGCCGAAGCCACCGGGTTCCATGAGTCGACCATCTCCAGGGTGGTCAAGGCTAAAACGATCCACACCCCACAGGGGCTGTTCGACCTGAACTACTTCTTCAGCGCCAGCCTCGGCTCGACCACCGGGGATGACGTCTCGGCGACGGTGGTGAAGCACAAGATCAAGGCGCTGGTGCAGGCCGAAGATCCGGCCAAACCCCTTTCCGATGAAACCATCGCCCGCCTCCTGGACCGGGATGGCATCAAGGTCGCCAGGCGCACCGTCAACAAGTACCGGGAAGAACTGAAAATTCCTCCAGCTTCGCGACGCAGGCGCCGATGAACTAAGGAACATGATTGAGGTTGAAGGCACCAGAAGAGAACTGAAAGCCTTTCACCGGGCCATCAGGCCCTTTTTAAAGGAGTCCGTGATGAAGGTCATCTTCACCGGCCGCCATGTAGAGGTCTCGGATGCTCTCAAGGGGTTCGCCCAGGAGCGTCTGGATAAAATGACCCCCTACCTGGACGACATCATCGATATCCACGTCACCCTCGGCGTGGAGAAACACCGGCATCAGGCGGAAGTTTCCGTCAAGACCCGAAGGAGCGACTTCCTGGCCAGTGCCGAAACCGATGACATGTATGCCAGCCTTTCCCAGGCTCTCGACAAGCTGGAGACGCAGGCCCACAAGCATACGGGGAAGCGTCAGGCGGCCAACAAGAACCTGCCCAAGGAAAAGACGGCTCTCGCCATCGCCGAATAGCCGACCTTCGTCTGTTCACCTCCATCCTTCAGGCCCCCAGTGGGGCCTGATTTTTTGTACCACACGGACCGTCTGGATAACCTTAGGAGCAGGAGCTTCCATGACGTCGACCGCAGGCCAAACCGAGACCACCGCCATCCTGGATAGGGCCATGTCGGGTCGACGCATTTCTGAAGAGGAGGCCGTTCATCTGTTCCACCATGCTGAGCTGCAGGACCTGGGCACCGCCGCCCATGCGGTCCGGTGCCGCGAAAACGGTCCCGATCGCGTGAGCTATGTGGTGGACCGGAATGTCAATTACACCAATGTTTGTTCGGTCCACTGCAGCTTCTGCGCCTTCTACCGTCGCACCGGGCATCCCGAGGCCTATGTCCTTTCAAACGAAGAGTTGGAAAGAAAGGCTGAAGAAACGAAATCCGTGGGTGGAACCGGGTTTCTGCTTCAGGGGGGGGTAAACCCAGAACTCGGCTGGGAATACTATTTGAACTTGGTGAAGTATTTACACAATGAATTGGGGATATGGGTACATGGTTTTTCGCCTGTAGAAATCCATGCCATGGCCAAGCTGTGTGGGTCCACACTACAGGTCACCCTGAAGCACTTGAAGCAGGCTGGTCTGGGCAGTCTGCCGGGAGGAGGGGCCGAGATTCTGGTGGATCGAGTTCGGAACAAGATCTCCCCCAGAAAGGGCAATGCGCAGTCCTGGCTGGAGGTGATGGACGCTGCCCACGAAGTCGGCCTGATGACGACGGGCACCATGATGTTCGGCATCACGGAAACACTGGCTGAACGCGTGGAGCATTTCCGGGTGCTTCGCCAGCAGCAGGATCGGGTCATCGAGCGGGGGTGGGAAGGTCGACATACGGCATTCGCGGCCTGGCCCTTCCAGAGTGGTCATACCCCCTGGGAAGGCAAGGTGCCTAAACCGACCGATGTTGATTATCTAAAAACAATTGCTATTGCAAGAATTTACCTCGATAACTTCAAGCACATTCAAAGCTCTTGGGTCACCATGGGCCGAAAGACGGGGCAGCTGGCCCTGCATTTCGGCTGTGACGACATGGGCAGCCTCATGATCGAGGAGAATGTCGTCAGCTCCGCAGGGACATGCTATTCCGTGAACCGGGCCGAGATGCTCCGCATGGTCTCGGGCGCAGGCTTTATTCCCTGGCAGCGGGATAACGTCTACCGACCGGTTGAGCGTCTCGATGCCTTGCCCTGAGAGGTGGTTGGGGAGGAAGGATTCGAACCCTCGGATGGCGGGACCAAAACCCGCTGCCTTACCACTTGGCGACTCCCCAAAGAACTCAAAGTCTAGCCTGGGCGCGGATCCCCGTCCAGCGTCCACTCGGAGTGGAAGGTGGGGCGGAGCTAGGGGTTCGCCTTCGGGGTCAGGCCGAACTCGCTCACGCTCAGCAGGTCCGGTCGCACGGTGGATTCCTCGCCGGACTCAAGCCTGGAAATGGCCCGCACCCCCGTCGCAGCTTCGAAGGCCAGAAGGACCTCCCGCTCGATGTACTCCCGGGTCTCATTGTTCAGGGGATAGGCGATGTCCTTGAAGGACCCGTCGCGCTTGCGCTTGCTGGGCATGGAGACAAAGAAGCCCTCCTCACCCTCCACCACGCGGAGGTCGCCCACGAGGAAGCAGCCTTCGATGACGATGGCGGCAAAGGCCCGCAGCTTCTCGTCTCCTTCGATCTTCGTGATGCGGATGTCGGTGAGGTTGAGCATGCGCCTACTCCAGGGAATGATCCAGCTGCTCTTGACAGTCTACTCAATGCGGGCCCGGTTCGGCCCATGGGTGATCCGTGCGATTGGCTGCTAGCATGGTTTTGCATCATCCTTTGGAGCCTAAGCCGTGATTCTTTCGACCCAGCCTGGCACCCCGTCGCTGTCCCCAGAGGATGCGCTGGGCAAAGTCCTCAAGGCGACGCAACGGGCCATCGACCGTCTGGATCGCGCATGGGATCTCAAGCAGGTCGAGGCATGGTCCAAACACGTCCTGGAAACCCGGGGCAGGGTGGTTCTCTGCGGGATGGGGAAATCCGGGATCGTTGCCCAGAAGATTTCCGCGACGCTGGCTTCCACGGGCTGTCCCAGTTTCTTCCTTCATCCTGCTGAAGCCCTTCACGGGGACCTCGGCATGGTGACGGCAGAGGACACCGTGTTGATCCTGAGCAACAGTGGCGAGGCCCAGGAGATCATCAACCTGATGCCGAGTCTGCTCCGGATGGGGATCAAGATCGCGGCCATTACATCCAGGCCGGACAGCCGTCTGGCTCAGGCCGCCACATGGTGCTTCAGCTACGACCTCCCCGAAGGGGAAGGCTGTCCCCTGGACTTTGCTCCCATGGCAAGCACCACGATCCAGATGGTGTGGGGCGACATGCTGGCCGCCAACCTGATGGTGCGCTCGGGCTTTACGCTTGAGAAATACGCCCAGTTTCATCCTGCTGGAAATATTGGATCTAGATTGTTGAAAATAAAAGATGTTATGCACAAAGAATTTCCCGCCGTGGAGGAAGGGACTTTATTCATGGAAGTGCTTTCGGCGATGACCAAGGGGCGTCTGGGAATGACGACGGTGCTCAGGGATGGTCGGGTGAGCGGCGTCATCAGTGACGGGGATATCCGCAGGGCGGTAGGAAAGGCCCAAGCTGCCGGCAGTAATCCTCTAGATCTCGTCGCAGCCGATTTCATGACCAGGAATCCCGTATCGATACACGGGGACCTGCTGGCCATTGAGGCTGCCAGCATCATGGAATCCCGCAAGATCACTTTCCTGGTGGTGCAGCAGGATGGGTATCCGCAAGGAATACTGCAGATCTACGATCTGATGGCTGCGAAGATCATCTGAGCTGTCCTGGGCCCAATGTTACATAATATACATTATCGAAAGTCAAATCTTGCCCTCCATCTTCCTGAAATACTTCCTTAGACGTTGGGGTCTGCCCCTCATGGGCGGAGTGATCTTCTTCGGTGGTCTCCTCGTGGCCAACGACCTGGTCCGGATCTCCCGCGACATCTTCGCTCAGGGCGCTTCCATCCGATGGCTGTTCCCGATCATGCTCTCGACCCTGCCGGAGACCCTGTCCCTGGTGCTCCCCATGGCCGCCATCCTGGGGGGGCTCATCGGGACGCAGCAGCTCAGTGAAGGCTCCGAAATGGTGGCATCACAGGGGCTTGGTGTTGGCAAGCGGTCCCTCATCAGGCCCTGGGGCATCCTGTCGGTGGTGCTGGTGGTCCTCGCTTCCATCAATGCGCACCTGATCGTGCCGAAGATTAGCTCGGGCATGGACGAGATCCAGGCCCAGATGATGGAGGAAACCAAGACCAAGTTCCTGAAACCGGGCAGCGAGCCGTTCTTTCCGAAGAATGATCCCGGTAAGGGCATCTGGGTGGCGCCCAACGGCGAGATCCATTGGTTTGAAGTGGACGATGCGACGGTCCAGCATCTGGTTGCCAGGGACCTGGAATGGCAGCGAGACGATCAGGGGCCGGACAAGTCGGTCATTCGCCTCAATCTCAAGAACCTCAAGGGTTGCACCTACCAGAAGTCCGACGGCAGCGTGGGGCTCCTAGACCAGCAGTCCCAGAGCCTGACGGTCGATCTGCCGGACAAGCCCACGGTGCTCCCTTCTACCCCGGTGCGCTACAGTTCCACGAGGGAATTGCTCAGGACGCGAACCAAGGATGCCTGGCTGGAGCTTGCGCGGCGGGTGACCATCCCCCTTGCCACCTCCGCCCTGCTGCTGCTTGGTGTCGCCCTGGGGTTGGCCCATCCGCGCTTCAAGCGGGGCGGCGCCCTGCTGGAGAGTCTTGGATCGATTCTGGCCTACTACCTGCTCATGCGGTTTGCGGAGAATGCATTCAAGCATGCGGGTCGGTCCCCCATCATCCTGTTCCTGCCGCCTTTCCTGTTCTTCCTTCTCGGCCTGGGTTTATTGATCTGGAAGCTACGTCCCCATCGGACCCGGCGCCTCTCCATCCGCACGGCCCTCAACTTCGCCGAGGATCGTGCGGAGTCGCTTAAGGACAAATTATCCAATACATTGGACGACGCAGCTCAAATGGATTCCATGATCTCCTTTGGAGAGGGAGGGCGGAGGCAAGTGCTCTCAAAGTGGGCTCGACGCCTCTGGTGGAAGAACTGGGGCGCGGCGATGGGTACCCTCCTGACCCTGGACCTCATGATGGAATTCGCAGCCTTGGCGGGGGACCTCTACAAGAACAACCTGCCCTTCCTCATGTTCGTGAAATATTGGCTCTGGAACCTGCCGACCTTCATGACCCTCGCCTTTCCGGTGTCCTTCCTGCTCGGCGGGGTGCTGGCCTTCTCCGAAGCCGCGGTCTCCAGGGAATGGGTCGCCCTTCGGGCCGGCGGGGGCAGCCTGCTCCAGTGGATCGGATCGGGGATGCGGGCCTGGATCGCGGTACTCATCCTTGCTTTCGGTGTCCAGGCCGTGGTGGCTCCCATGGTGGTGCGTCCCGCGGACAACATGTCCAGGGCCATTCGTAACCGGGCACAGCGTGTCTTCCCGACCAAGCCCTGGATGAACCTGAGTTCCACCGGCGTCCTTTGGTATCTCGATCGCGGGACGCGCTGGGGCTTTCCGCTCAGATCACCCGGTGAAGCCCCCATCCTCTTCCGCTGGAAGCGGGGGGAGGCGCATGCGGATGCCCTGCCCTGGGATGGGCTTTATTTCTCCCAGGGACCCAAGGCCTCGGACCTGTTCCCGAGCAAAGCCCTGCGGCGATCCGAGCGGGCGGAAGAGACCAGCACGCTGGATCTCGTCAACTGGCAGAAATGGGCGCCGGACCCTGAGCGCGCCACCCTCCTCTGGACCCGGATGCTGGGCTGGCTGGCTGGCCCGTGCCTCATCTTCGCCATGCTGGCCTACACATTTCCTCCGCCGAGGGGCGGGCGGGGGCGTGTCCTCACCGCGGCCCTCGTGGTGGGGCTGCTGTTCCTCGGTCTTCAGGCGATCTTCGGGGGAGCCGCTCGGGCGGGCGAGATTCCGGCCCTGTGGGGTGTGCTCGCACCCCTGCTGCTCCTGGTGGGGTATGGATTCCTTAACCTGCACCGGCTGAGAACATGACAATGGAAGGGGATGCGCGTTCGCTGATCCAGGACGAGCTGGATCGCATGATCGCCAACCTGAAGGGCGTGCAGGGGTATGAGCCCGGTGTTCGGGTCATCGCCGCCATGTCAGGTGGTATCGACAGCTCGGTCATGGCGGCCCTGCTTCACATGGCTGGATTCCAGGTGGTTGGCGTCTCCATGAAGCTCTTCGACAAGGGTGGAGAGGGCTCGCGGGCTGACTCCGCCGGACGCTGCTGCACGCTGGACGACTTCCAGGACGCCCGGCGGGTCGCCCATCGCATGGGTTTTGATCACTACGTCATGGACTTCGGCGAACGGTTCCGGCGGGACGTGATGGATCCTTTCTTGGTCTCCTATCTGGCCGGCGAAACACCAAGTCCATGTATTCTTTGCAATAAACATCTAAAGTTCGACGCCTTGTTTCGGACTACGGATGAGCTGGAAGCCCGTTTTGTCGCCACCGGACACTACGCCAAGATCCATCTGGATGAACAAGGATTCCATCTGCGAAAGGCTTCGGACCTCTCCAAGGACCAGAGCTACTTCCTGTTTCCGCATACGCAGTCCACCCTCGCCCGCACCCTGTTCCCGCTGGAGTCCATCCCCAAGTCCACGGTTCGAGGGATGGCAAGGCACCTCAAGCTGGGCCTGGAAGAGAAGCCCGAGAGCCAAGAGATCTGCTTTGTGCCTGACGACCGGTACGATCGATTCATCGAGGCCTCGGGGAAGGCCCCCCGGCTAGAGGCTGGACCTATCCGGCATGTGGCCGATGGAGCCATCCTTGGCCAGCACCAGGGCTATTGGAGGTTCACCATCGGCCAGCGAAAGGGGCTGGGAGTGGCGTTCTCCCACCCGCTGTATGTCATCCGGACCGATCCTGGGACCAATACCGTCTGGGTGGGAGAAGACGACCTTCTACTGGGTTCGGAACTCATCGCTCGGGAGGTTTCCTGGTGTCTCGGACCTCCTGACCGTTCAATCACCTGCTCGGCCAGACTGCGCTCCCGGAGCGCCGAAGTGCCCGCCACCCTGGAACTCCTCGCCCCGGCTCGGGTCAGGGTACTGTTTGAATCCCCCCAGAGAGCCATCACCCCAGGCCAAGCGGTGGTCTTCTATCAGGGGGATGAGGTGCTTGGGGGGGGGTGGATCGAGCGCATCGGATGAGTGCGTACAG